>JANPKX010000172.1:0-7921 GCA_031426235.1 Alphaproteobacteria bacterium
CGCGTCGCGGTCGCCGGGCGCCATGGCCTGAGCGGCGGCGACTTGATCCTGCGTCGGCCCGCGGGGGGCTTCGGCGACGGCCGGCGCCGAGCCCTGGCCCAGCGGCGGCAGCCTGCCCGAAATGTCCATCTTGCGGTCGGCGGCGACTTTCTCGACGAAGACACGCACCTCGGCCGCCCAAGGCGCGTCCGGCGGCGCCGAACGCAGCAAGGCAACCCAGTCGTCCATCGCCTGGCTGTGCTCGCCGCGCTGGTCCTTGGCGACGGCCAGATAGTAACGCGCGCGCGGATCGCCCGGATCGGCGGCGACGGCCCTGCGGAACAGCGCCTCCGCGACCGGTATCACCTGTCCGTTAGAGGCCAGCACCGTCGACTCGCCTTGCGCCGAAAGGTATTCGGCATTGGTCGGATCCAGCGCGACGGCCTTGCCATAGGCCACGGCGGCATCTGCATTGCGACCCGTCTGGAGATAGGACCAGCCCAGCATTCGCCAGCCCTCGGCGTTCTCAGGACGCTGCTGCATCTGGGACTCCAACTGCGCGATCATCGCCGTCGCGTCACCGTTTGGATGACCAGGCTCCGCAGTCGCCGTCGCCGCGGACCCTGACGCCGGCGCGGCTTTCACGCCGGGCTTGCCGATGGCCAGGTAGAGCCCGGTGCCGGCGAGCGTCACGACGGTTACGATCGTCATCGCCACGATCAGCAACGTGCGGTCGGTCAAAGGCCGGGCCTCGGCCTCCGGCCGCCGCCCCTCAGCCAGGACGCGGCGCTTCAAGTCACTCTTGAGCGCCTCGGCCTCCGGGGCCGCGATGGCGCCGGACGCGGTCTGCGCCTCGAGTTCGCCCAGTTGGTCCTTCAGCACCGAAACGCTGTCGTTACGCCCGGCTGCGGCCGCATCGCGGCGGCGCAGCAGCGGAATCGCAAGACCGACCGCCGCGAGCACGGTCATCAATGTCAGGACAACCCACAGGATCATTCAGTCCGCCTCACCAGTCTTGAGCAGCTGGGCCGCCTCGGCCTCTTCCGCCGGGGTCAGAGCCGACGCCCTGGCTGCACCCTGCCCCCGGATGTAGATCACCGCGCCGACACCGCCGGCCAGCAGCACCAGCAGCGGGCCGAACCAAAGCAGGACCGTATCCCAGCGCAAGGGCGGCCGAAGTTGCACGAAACTTCCGTAGCGCTCGACCAGGAAGCCGACGGCCTGGTCATCGCTGTCGCCGGCCGCAATGCGCTCCCGCAGGATGATCCGCAGATCGCGCGCCAGGGCGGCGTCGGAATCGTCGATCGACTGGTTCTGGCAAACGACGCACCGCAGATCGCGCGAGAGCTTGTGCGCCCTCGCCTCTAGGGCGGGATCGGCCAATTGCTCGTCCGGATTGACCGCGAACGCAGGCCCGGCGAACGCCGCGCAGGCGGCGGCGAGAACCAGCCAGCGCCTCACGATTCCGCCCTCAACCGATCCATAAGCGGCTTGATCCGAGTGTCCCAGTCCTCAGGCGTGATCGCGCCCACGTGGCGATAACGGACCTTTCCACTCTTATCGATGACAAAGGTCTCTGGAACCGCGGAGACGCCCATGTCGATCCCTGTGCGGCCGCTTTGGTCGTTGCCCGTCCGGACATAGGGATCGCCCCAGTCCGTCAGCCACTTGAAGCCGAGCTCGGGCGTATCCTTCCAGTCGACGCCATGGATCACCACGCCCTCCCGCCGCAGCTTCATCAGCATCGGATGCTCGATCCGGCACGCGGCGCACCAGGAGGCGTAGAAGTTGACCAGCATGGGCTCGTCGCCCAGGTCCTGATGCGTGAACCCCTGATCTCCAGGTCGTACAGGCGGCAGACTGAACGCGGGCACGGCCTTGCCGATCATCATCGAGGGCAGACGTGTCGGATCACGTCCCAACCCGAGGAAGAACCCCACCAACACCGCCACGCACAGCAGAACCGGGGCCAGGAAGAGCAGCCGCTTCATTCCGCGGCGACCGGCTGCGGTCCCGCCGCGGGAGTCTTGACGAGCGCGCCGAGCCGTAAGCGACGATCGCTCAGCGAAACGGCGCCGCCCAGACCCATCGTCAGCCCGCCGATCCAGATCCACACGATCAGCGGATGCTTCCACATCCGGACCACAAGGCCTGTCGCGCTCTCCTCGCCTGCGGAGATGTAGAAATTCCCCAACGGGGTGACCCGGATCCCGGCCTCCGTCGTCTGGGACTGCGCCGAGGGATAAAACCGCCGCTCGCTCTTCAGGGTGAAGCTGCCGGACCCGCGCTTGATGAGCAGTCGGGCCTGCCGGGCTTCGTAGTTGGGTCCCTGGACGGTCTCAAGCGCCGTCAGGGTGACGGTTCGCCCCGCGAAGGTGGTCGAATCGCCCACCCGCATGGAGATCACCTTGTCGCTTTCCCAGGCCGTCACGCCGGTGATCCCGAGCGTAAGCAGACCTAGTCCGGCGTGCGCCAGGGTGAGGCCAATAAGCGAACGCGGGGTCGTCCGGATCGACCGACCCAGATAAGCGCGCCCCGCCCACCAGCGCCGCCCCAGGATCGCCAGGGCCCCCGCCAACAGCCAGGCTGAAAGGCCCAACCCGCCCGCCGTCACCACGCCCTTCCAGCCGCCGAACAGCAGCCCCAGCACCAACGCCGCCAGGGCGACCATGGCCGGGACGCGAACCCGCAGGGCCACGGCGCGCAGGTCGTCGCGCTTCCAGTTCAAACCCGGCCCGATCACCACGAGCAGCAGTAGGGGAATGGCCAGCGGCGCGAAGACCAGGGCGTAATAGGGCGGGCCCACCGAGATCTTGTCGCCATTCAGCATCTCGATGAACACGGGGCTGAAGGTGCCCACGAAAACCGTGGCGCAGAGCACGGCCAGGAACAGGTTGTTGAGCGTGATGCCGCCCTCCCGCGAAACCGGCTGGAACAGCGCGCCGGAGCGGATCGCCGGCGCCCGCCACGCGTAGAGGGCCAGCGACAGCCCGGTGGTCAGGGCGATGATGCCCAGCACATAGACACCGCGCTTGGGATCAACGGCGAAGGCGTGGACACTGGTCAGGATGCCGGACCGCACCAGGAATGTGCCCACGAGACTCAGCGAAAAGGTCAGGATCGCGAGCAGGATCGTCCAGCTGACCAGGGCGCCGCGCCGCTCCAGCACCAGGGCCGAGTGCAGCAGCGCCGTGCCCAGAAGCCAAGGCATCAGTGAGGCGTTCTCGACCGGGTCCCAGAACCACCAGCCGCCCCAGCCCAGCTCATAGTAGGCCCAGGCGCTGCCCAGGGTGATGCCGACGGTCAGGGGGACCCAGGCGCCGAGGACCCATGGCCGCACCCAGCGGGCCCAGGCCGCATCGACCCGCCCCTCGATGAGCGCAGCGACGGCGAACGAGAAGGCTACCGAGAACCCGACATAGCCCGCGTAGAGCACCGGCGGATGCAGCACCAGGCCAGGATCCTGCAGAAGGGGATTGAGCTCAGCCCCCTCAAACGGGGCCGGGTCCAGGCGCAGGAATGGGTTGGACGTGAAGATCAGGAAGCCATGGAAGCTGGCGGCGATCAGCCCTTGCACGCCCAGAACACGGGCTTGCAACGTCTCGCGCAGCGTCCCGCCGAACACAGCGACCCCCGCCCCGTACAGCGCCAGGATCAACACCCAAAGCAGCATCGAGCCCTCATGGCTGCCCCAGGTGGCGGCGAAACGATACGGGGTCGGCTGGGCGGTGTTGGCGTGCTGGGCCACGAGCGCGACGGAAAAATCGCAGGTCACGAAGGCGTAGGCGAGGCAACCGAAGGCCAGCACCACAAAGCCCGCCTGCAGCATCGAGGCCTGTCGCCCAAGGGCCATAAGCAGGCTGTCGCCCCTGTGTGCGCCCCAAAGTGGCGCCACGGACTGGACGAGCGCCAGCAGCAACGCGAGAATCAGTGCGAACTGACCGACTTCCGCCGCCATGGACTTTGTGCTCCCCTCCGACCGGTGACGCGTGGTAGCGGGTTCATATAGGATCGGGAATGGTAGATGTGCCAAAGCTTGAGCGGGGCGTGAAGTCCTAAGGGGACAAAGCGGCGGACAGCTGCGGCGTGGGGGCGTGGGATATGGCTGAAGTCTTCAAGATCGCGATCATTGGATCCGGTCCCGCCGGGCTGAGCGCTGGCGCGCATGCCGCCCGGAAGGGCATCAGCCATGTCCTGATCGAGAAGACAGACCACCTCTCCGACACCATTTATCGCTACCAGAAGGGCAAGCACGTGATGGCGACGCCATCGGTGCTGGTGCTGCGGGCCGACTGCGAATTCGACGCGGGGAAGCGTGAGAAAATCCTCGATCAGTGGAATCAGGACATCGCCGCAGCCGGTGTGAACGTCAAATTCAACGCCGATGTGAAGGCGATAACCGGCGACCAGGGCCGTTTCACGATCGAGCTCAAGAAGGGCGACCCGATCCAGGCCGAAACGATCATCCTGGCGGTCGGCACCCAGGGCAACCCGAACCTGATGCGCTGCGAGGGGGGGAACCTCCCGCACGTCCAGTATCAACTGGACGATCCGGGCGAGTACACGGACGAGCATATCTTCGTCATCGGCGGCGGCGATGCCGGCATCGAGAACGCGATGGGGCTGATCGCGGACGCCGGGCAGAACAATGCCGTCACCCTGTTGAACCGGGGCGCCGACTTCCCGACCGCGAAGAAGCCGAACGTCGATGGCCTGCTGGCGGCGCGTGACGCGGGCCGGATAAAGGTCCTGACGGAATCGAACACCAGCCTCGTCGAACCCGGCTGGATCACCGTCGACACGCCCCAGGGCTCGACGCGTTACCCGTGCGATCGCATCATCGCGCGCATGGGCGCCGCCCCGCCCCGCGCTTTTGTCGAGGCCGCGGGCGTGGCGTTCGCGAGCCCCGACCGGACCGCCTTCCCGACCCTGTCGCCGACGTTCGAGAGCACCACCAAGCCTGGCATCTATGTCATCGGCGCCCTGGCAGGCTATCCGCTGATCAAGCACTGCATGAACCAGGGCTACGACGTCGTGGAGTACATCTCCGGCGTCACCGACCTGGAGCCGGCCGACCAGCCGCTGCTGCAGGCCAAGCTGAAGGGCCTGCCCGGCGGCAAGTCGGTCGCCGAGTGGCTCGAATTCCTGCGCAGCCGGGTCGAGATCCTGAACGGGCTGTCACCGCTGCAGATGCGCGAGTTCCTGCTCGATTCCGAGGTGCGCGCCTACAAGCCGGGCGACGCCATCTTCACCCGCAATGAGCAGGGTTCTTCCCTGTTCGGCATCGCGTCGGGCTCGGTCAAGGTCGAGGTCGATCCGTCCAATCCGAATATCACCGTCCCGATCGGCGAAAGCTCGATCTTCGGCGAAGTCGGCCTGATCTCAGGGCGCCGCCGCGGCGCGACGATCCGGGCAGCCGAGGCGTGCATCTGCGTGGAAATCCCACGGATGGCGGCGCTCAAGCTGATGTCTCAGGTGCCGGAGGCCCGCGAGACGGTGAACCGGATCACCACCGAGCGCCAAGTGCTACAGATCTTCAAATCCGGGCTCACACCGGCTGATATCACCGAGGTCCTGAAGGGCGCGGAGGTGATGGAGGTCAAGCCGGGCGAGGCGATCATCAAGGAAGGCGACCTCTCGGACGACCTCTTCATCATCCGCTCCGGCTCGATGATCGTGGAGAAGACTCTCGGCGGAAAGCCGGTGTTCATGTCCTACGTCCCCGCCGGTTCCTACTCCGGCGAAATGGCGATGATCGATCACTCCCCCCGGGTGGCGACGGTGAAGGCCGCTATCCGCTCCACCGTGGTCAAGCTGCCGGCCGAGCCCTTCCGGCAACTCCTCCAGCGCAAGCCCGAGCTGGATAAGCGGATGCGCTCGGAGATGCAGGCCCGCCGCGAAATCAATGCTTTCATCGAGAGCCAACAGGACAAGTTCGGCGGCGCGGTCGACATGTATTCCTCGGTCGCCAATTTCCTGATCAAGCAGGGGATCGGTGAGGCCACCGACGTGCTGCTCATCGACGAGAGCCTCTGCGTCGGCTGCGACAACTGCGAGAAGGCGTGCGCCGACAGCCATGACGGCCTGAGCCGGCTGAACCGCGAGGCCGGCACAACCTTCGCCGACATCCACGTGCCCACGTCGTGCCGCCATTGCGAGCACCCGCACTGCATGAGCGATTGCCCGCCCAATGCGATCCGCCGCGGGCCGGACGGCGAAGTCTTCATCTCAGACGCCTGCATCGGCTGCGGCAACTGCCAGCGCGCTTGTCCCTACGGCGTGATCCAGATGGACAAGCCTCCGCCGCCGAAGCCCAGCCTGTTGCAGTGGATGTTGTTCGGCATGGGCCCCGGACCCGGCCAGCCGGACTATGCCTGGCGCAAGAAGGCGGCCGCCAAGCAGGGCAGCGAGTCCCCGAAGCTCGCCATCAAGTGCGACATGTGTTCGGGAAAGTCGGGAGGACCGGCCTGTGTGAGAGCCTGTCCGACCGGAGCGGCCATCCGGGTCTCGCCCGACGCCTTCCTGTCGGTGGCCCGGATCGAGAGGAACGCGAGCTAGAACGTGACACAGGTCGGGGGGCATACGGAGCGCGTCAGACAGAGAACCCATGAAGGGTTCCTGCGACACAAGGGTTTCCGCTGGGCGCAGATCGCCACGGTGCTCTGCGTGGTGGTGATTGCCGCCTATTTCGTGACGGCGGTTCGCCTGCGCGAGCCTCCGAGCGGCGGCAGTTGGCTGGGCTACCTACTCGGCGTCATGGGCGCAGGACTGATCGTGTGGCTGGCCTGCCTGGGCGTTCGCAAGCGCTATATCAGCGACGGCCATTTCTCCCTGAAGGCCTGGGTCTCGGCGCACGTCTACCTCGGGCTGTCGCTTATCGTGATCGCGACCCTGCACACCGGCTTCCAGTTCGGCTGGAACGTGCACACCCTGGCCTACGGCCTGATGATGCTGGTGATCGGCTCCGGCGCCCTCGGCGTGTGGGCCTACGCCACCCTGCCCCATCGGCTCCACGCCAATCGCGGTGAGACCACCCGCCGGCAGATGCTGGACGCGATCGAAAGCTTCGATGCCCAGTTGCACGAGGCGGCCCAGCCGCTGGACCGCGCCGCCGCCCAGGTGGTGCGCCATTCCATCGAGGACACCGACATCGGCGGGGGCTTCTGGACGCGGTTGCTGGGCACCCACGCCAACTGCGCCAATCGGCAGGCGCTGGCGCGCGCCCGCGCCCTGCCCCAGCCCTCGGATTCCAAACAGGTCGACGCCCTGGTCAAGGTGGAGGGCCTGATGCAGCAGAAGGCCGAGGCCCTGGCGCTCGCCCGGCGACAAATGCGCATCACGGCGCTACTTGAAGCTTGGCTGTTCGTGCATATCCCGGCCACATTCGCCCTGCTGGCGGCGCTCACCGCGCACATCGTCAGCGTCTTCGCGTACTGGTGAGATGCCGCAGGAATTCCATCTCAAGCTGATTACCGAGCGCGCCGCGGGCGGCGACCCGATCGTGCGCGAACGGCGTGTGCCGGGGCCCGAGGCGACGGTTGGCCGGGCGCCGGAGAACGACATCGTCCTGGCCGACCTGGCCGTTGATCCCCGCCACGCCAGGATACGTTTTGCAGGCGCGGGCCGCCTCAGCCTCGAAAGCGTCGGGGGCCAGGGGTTCACGATCGACGGCAAGGTCGTGCAGCGCGCCGAACTGGACCTGTCCCGGCGCCCCACGGCGGCTTTCGGCCACTATCACCTCGCGTTCGAGCCCAGCGATGACGGCGCGGCGACCATCGTCGTCACTCGCGAGGAGCACGAGGACCACCCCAGTCCCAGCCTCTTCTCGCTGAAGGCCCCCGTGTTCGGCCGCCGCAACATGGCCTGGACCCTAGGCGGAGCCATCTTTTTGGTCTGCCTGCTTGTTCCCCTGGTGGCGACGACGTGGCTGCAGCACGCGAAA
>JANPKX010000173.1:0-2494 GCA_031426235.1 Alphaproteobacteria bacterium
CGTGCTCGACGCCGAAACCACGTCCCTCGCCGACGATCCGCGACGCAAGGCGCCAGGACCCGGGGCTGAAGGTTAGGCGAGAGAAGCCTTCCTCCGACGAATGCGCTGTCGACGGCCCAGCAATGTCATGGTGCGGACGGCGGGGCTCGAACCCGCACTCTCGTTCGAGAAGCAGATTTTCGTACCACTTCGGCTTTCGCCGCCGCCCGGAACGGGCGTTCGTGGTCTGGACTATCCCTTCGCCGTAGCCGTCAGGCCGTAGGCGCCGCCCGTCTAGTCTCTACACCTTCCCGGCCGGGGCCGGGCTTGGCTCGGGATTGGCAAGGCGTCTCGCCCCAGCTTTCCCCGAATTTGAGCGGTTCTACTCCGGGCGTTTCCGCCCAGGCACTCCAATGAAGTCTGCTGCGTCTACCAATTTCGCCACGTCCGCATCGCCAACCTAGTGCCACAGCAAATCCGCTCGCGCGATGGCCTGTTTTCCACGGTGGCGCCATCGGTCGCATAGCTTCGCCGTACGGATCGGGGCATCATGCCGCGAAAATCGAGGAGACGTCCCATGGCCCGTTCCGTAGTCCTGTCGGCGCTCGCCGCCCTCGCGCTCTGCGCGCCCGCTGCGCCGGCCTCGGCCGCGGGGCTTGGCTCGCTGTTCTCCTGCGACGCCCAGGGCTCGGCCAACACCACCGGCGCGGTGGTCGGCGGCCTGATCGGCGCCCTGGCCGGTAGCCAGGTCAGCAAGGACAACCGCGCTGTCGGTGCGGCGCTTGGCAACAACATCGGCTGCCGCATGGACCGTAAGTCGCGGCAGGATGCCGAGCAGGCCTTCCAGCGCGCGCTCGACACGGGCAAGGCCCAGTCCTGGTCGGACCCGCAGACGGGCGCCAGCGGCCGGATCGAGGTGCTGGAGCGGGTCGAAGGCGACCGGGCGCCGGCGTCGTCCTACGGCTCCGGCGGCCGCTGGCGGTTCGCCGAAGGCGTCACGCCGGCAACCCGCACAGCCAGCGCCGCCGGCGCCTACACGGCCTCAAACCGGATCAACATGCGCGCCGCGCCCAGCGCCTCAGCCCCCATTGTGGATCGTCTGCAGGCCGGCGAGACTCTTCAGGTGGCCGGCGCGGTGGCCGGCGGCTGGCTGGCGGTCGAGGAGGACGGGCGCATCCAGGGCTACGTGGCCCGCGCCGTGGTCCGGCCGGCCGAGGTCGCCGACGGCGGCTATGGCGGCGACTGCCGACGGGTGCGCCAGACGATTTCCGAACAGGGCCAGGCGACGCTTCGCGAGCAATATACAGCCTGTCGCGGGCGCGACGGCCAGTGGAGCCTGACGGCGGTCTGATGTTCGTCGGCGCCGCCTCGCCGGAACGCAAGGCGACGCCGGGGGTTCTGGGCGTGAACCCTGTCTTCCCCGAGGTCGCGATGTACGCCCTGCCCGCCCTGCCCTACGCTCTTGACGCACTGGAGCCGATCCTGTCGGCCGAAACCCTGAGCACTCACCACGGCAAGCATAACAGGGCCTACGTCGACAAGACCAACACCCTGGCCGACGAAGCCGGTCTGGCGCAGCGGCCGTTGGAGGACGTGGTCCGCGAAGCCCACGCGCGCGGCGACAAGACCCTGTTCAACAACGCCGCCCAGGCCTGGAACCACGCCTTTTTCTGGCAGAGCATGCGCCCGGCGGGCGGCGCGGCGCCCTCCGGCGATCTTGCGCACGAAATCCACGCGGCCTTCGGCGATATGGCCGGCCTCCGGCGCGCGTTCGTCGCCGAGGGCGTGGGTCACTTCGCGTCTGGCTGGGTGTGGCTGGTGATGGGCGCGACGGGCCTGAAGGTCATCTCCACCCACGACGCCAAGGATACCCTGGTGACGGAAGATGGGATTGCCCTGCTCGTCTGCGACCTTTGGGAACACGCCTACTACCTTGATCACAAGAACGATCGGGCGGCTTTCCTCGAGAGCTGGTTTGACGACCTGGCCAACTGGGCCTTTGCCGCGGGTCAACTGGCGGCCGTACGTGGGGAGGGCGAGGCCTTTACCTATCCCGCGCCCCAGGTCGAGGCGGCGAACGACGACGTCCATGCGACGGCCTGAGGCCTGACCGACGGACGCCAGCCTCGCCTTGACCTGGCTGCCGCCGCGCGGCAAGGCCCGGGCGATGATCCTGACCCTCTCCTGCCCCGACCGGCCCGGTATTGTGGCCCGCGTCTCGGCCCTGCTCTCCGAGCGCGGCGCCAACATCTTGGACGCCCAGCAATACAACGACCAGGAGACTGGGCGCTTCTTCATGCGCGTGGTCTTCGATCCGGGTGACCACGATGCGCAGGCCTGGCGCGAGACGCTGGCGGCCCTGGCCGACGACCACGCCATGACCTGGACGCTGCGGGCGGCCAAGGCGCGCCGGCGGGTGATGATCCTGGCGTCGCAGCCCGAACATTGCCTCTCTGACCTGATCTGTAGCTGTCGGCAGGGCGATCTGCCGATGGATATCACCGCCGTGGTCTCC
>JANPKX010000174.1:0-2669 GCA_031426235.1 Alphaproteobacteria bacterium
CCGTCGCCGCCGGCGTCGCCCCACGCCGGGGCGCTGACGTCTGGCTGGTTCGCTACGACCCGCGTGTGGTTGCCGTCCCCATCAATGCCGGCGAGAACGGCGGCAAGACGCTGCCGCAGCGCAATATCGTGCGCAGTCTGACGCGTCTGGGAGCCTGGACGGGCGCGGCGGCTCAGTTCGCCGCCCCGCGAGGAGACCCCGGTCTGCGCGACGTGGTGCTGGTCCAGACGCGCGACGGGGGCCCGATCCTGGCGGTGGCGCGGCTCTGATCTGCGGCTGTCACGCCTTCTTGAGATTTACAGCCCCCTCGACGCCGCTTAAGTCGGAGCCATGCGGACGGCCGCGCTCCTCAGCCTGACCCTGCTTGCCTGGCCGCTCGGCGCCGCGGCGGCGAAACGCCCGGTGATGGTGGAACTGTTCACCGCGCAGGGCTGCGCCTCATGCAACGAAGCCAACACGCACTTGGCCAGGCTTGCCGAGCGGCAGGGCGTGCTGGCCCTGACGTTCTCCGTCGATTACTGGGACTACCTTGGCTGGACGGACAGTTTCGCGCGGCCCGAGTTCACCGATCGTCAGCGCGCCTATGTGACCCGGCTCAAGCTGCGCGAACCGTATACGCCTCAGGTCGTGGTCGATGGGCGCGAGGAGGTCCAGGCCCTCAAAAGCGCCGAGGTCGACCGGCTGGTTCGCGTGGCCTCGAGCGCGGTCCAGAATCCGCCGGACATCCGCTTTGTCGGCTCACGGCGAGTCGATGTGGGGTCGGGACGCCTGGGTCGAGCGGGGGCGGATGTCTGGCTCGTTCGATATGATCCACGCGCTGTAGAGACCGCGGTGCGTGCCGGCGACAATCGCGGCGGGACACTCGTGCAGCGGAACGTCGTGCGCCAATTGCAGCGCCTGGGCGCGTGGCGCGGCCGGCCGCAGGCCTACCGCCTGCCCGCTTCGCCGGAGGACGGCCTCAAGACCGCTATCGTGGTCCAGCAGCCGCGTGGCGGCCGAATCCTGACTGTCGCGCAGCCCACCAGCTAGCCGGGCGCAAGAGAAAGCCCGCGCGGACGGGGCGATCCGCGCGGGCCGATGCCGCGTTGCGGCGCTCTTGAGGTGTCGGTTGGTCACCGCTGAACCCAGGGGGCTGGGGGGCAGTTTGGGTCCAGGCCCAGCGATCTCTGACCAACCGACAATGCGAATATCGGCGGCGCTTCTGGCA
Organism: Alphaproteobacteria bacterium; assembly: GCA_031426235.1. Taxonomy (GTDB): domain Bacteria; phylum Pseudomonadota; class Alphaproteobacteria; order Caulobacterales; family Caulobacteraceae; genus Phenylobacterium. The sequence goes on from JANPKX010000174.1 coordinate 1,208, forward strand.
ACGGCGGGACGGAAATAAGGTGATTTCGCGGCGGCAGCACGTCTGCAATTTTATGACGGACTGGGGTGGCCCATATCCTTGATGTCGGTTTAGGCTCGCCTTGATGGCATTCGATCCGAGTTACGCAGCGCCCAGGCAGGCCGGCGTGTTCTTTGAGCGGCGCGAGCTGGAGCGATTGCTTCGGCTGTACGGGCGCATGGTGGCGGCCGGCGAGTGGCGCGACTACGGGATGGACAGTCTGCGAGACGCCGCCGTGTTCTCGGTTTTCCGGCGAACGTCCGAGGCGCCGCTATACCGGTTTGAAAAGCGGCCCAGCCTGGCTCGGCGGCAGGGCGCCTGGGCGATCCTGGCGCAAGGCGGACACATCGTCCGCCGGGGCCACGACCTGGAACAGGTGCTGCGTTACTTCGACAAAGGCCAGTTCAGCGTCGTGGACTGATATGAAAAAGCCCCGGCGGTCGCCCGCCGGGGCTTCGTCAGCTGGTCCTGCCGTTGTAGGTTAGCGGCGATCGCCAAACAGCGACATCAGGAATTGGAACAGATTGATGAAGTTGATGTACAGGCTGAGCGCGCCGAAGTTGGTGGCCACGCCCATCGCAGCTTGGTCACCGCCCAGCTCGTAGTAGGTCATCTTCAGTCGCTGGGTGTCGAAGGCGATCAGGCCCGCGAAGATGAGCACGCCCAGAACGCTGACGATGAAGCTCATCATCGAGCTTTGCAGGAAGATATTGACCACCGAGGCCACGATCAGGCCGATCAGGCCGACCAGCAGGAAGCTGCCGAACGCCGTCAGGTCCTTCTTGGTGGTGTAGCCGAACAGGCTGAGCGCACCGAACGCCGTCGCCGTGATCAGGAAGGTCGTGGCGATCGAGGCCCCCGTGTAGAGCAGGGTGATCGAGCCGAGGCTGGCGCCGATCAGGGCGACGATGGTCCAGTAGTAGATGCCGGAGGTCTTGGGCGTCGCGTTACGCAGCGCCGCCATGCCGAACAGCATGACCGCCAAGGGCGCGAAGGCCACGATGTAGCCGGGGATCGTATAGCCGACCAGAACTTCCTGGCCGCCGGCGTTCAACGCCGTTCGGTAGAGGATCTGCTGGACCGCATCGACCTGACCCGTGACGTAGGCCATGGCGGCCGAAAGGACGAGGCCCAGCGCGACCTTGTTGTAGACGCCGAGCATGAAGCTGCGCAGACCCATGTCCACCGACATGTCGGCGCGATCCGCGGGGATCGAGCGCGCGAAGTCGCGGTTGAAGTCGCTCATGAGAGCAAGGCCCTTAAGTAACGCGCCCGCCAATCGGACGCTTCAGAGATATCGGTGCGCCAGCAAGCGTTAGCAAGCCCCTGCGCTGAAGACTTATTCGCGGTATCTCAAGGCCATGATCCGCCTGTTCGCCGCCCTCGCCATTCCGGCCGACTTCGCCGCCGCACTGCGGCCCCGACAGACGGGGATCGAGGGCGC
>JANPKX010000175.1:0-1607 GCA_031426235.1 Alphaproteobacteria bacterium
CTTGCGAATCAGCCGATGGATCAGGGTCCTGACCGTGCTTTCGCTCCAACCGTTGGCCGGGCCGACGGCGGCGAGGATCTCGTCGGCCCCCGCCCCGTCCAGATTCCAGACCACGCCCATCACCTGGCTCTCGGCCGCCGAAATGCGGCCCGCCTCGGTCACGGCGTCAGGCCGCGGCGCGGCGGATGCGGCCTTCCAGGTGCCGCTCGCAGGCCACCGCCACCGTGGTCGCCAGCAGGCCCAGCATCACGGCCAGGGCCGCCTCGGCCCAACCCGGCGCCATGACAGTGATCGTTGGTGCGGGGCGCACATTGGCCATCCCCAGGAAGCCGAAAAAGAGAATGTAGCTCGCCCCCAGCAGCCCCAGCGGCGTCGCCGCCGAACGCACGATCCGAAGGCGCCCCAGCGCGCCGGCCAGACCCTTGGCGTCGGCCTTGCCCACCTTCGCTAGGCTGAGCGCCCACACGGCCACCGCCGTTACGGTGGCCGCTAGCAGTAGCAGGAACAGCGCCTTCATCTCCGGCGACGCATCGGCGAACACGCCGACGATGGTCAGCCGCTCGTCTGGCGGCACGACCGCATAGCCCTCCGCCGGTCCGCTCTGAACGACAGCAGCCGGCTGGGCTTGCGCCGAGCCGGCTGCTAGGGCGAAGACGCCCAGGGCCATTAAGTGTAACGTCTTGCTCGCCATCGCGCGGCCTCCCAATGATTATTACGGTCGTAGCAATTGAAAGCTACATCCGTAATAATCCTTGTCAACCGCGAAGATGGGGCCCGCGTTAGGCCTTGCGGCGCACCAGGCCGACGATGAACAGCAGCAGGATCGCGCCGAGGGTGGCGGTGATCAGGCTGGGCACGATGCCCGAACCGATGCCGATGTTCAGCATGCCCGCCAGGAAGCTGCCGAGAACCGCGCCGACGACGCCGACGATCAGGTTCATGATAAGACCGTGGCTGCGGCCCATAACTTTTTCCGCGATCCAGCCGGCAAGGATGCCGATCAGGATTGCGCCGAGGATACCCACACCAGACATAAGCTCAATCTCCCTTGCTTGCCTGAGCAACAAGCGCGGCAGCATGCATTTGGTTGCGCGGCGTCGCTTTTGGCGGGCGCAATGGCGTCAGCGGGCGCGCGGGCCCGACATCAGGTTCATGTAAAGCAGCACCACGATCGCGCAGCCCACAGCCGCCATCGGGCGGTCCGCCGCCACGTCGATAATCCGCTGCACGACATCCATCATCCGCGGCGCCCTTAAGCCCCAGCGTCCCGGAATCTCTTATCGTTCAATGGGCTTAACGCCGGCTACACCAACGCGATTAACGCCTCGGGGGCGGGTCCCACGGCATCATCCCATCCAGCTTAACCCCTCGGACCCCGTCTGCCGGCCGCGCCGGGCCCCCACCGCCGCCGCCGCGCGGCCTTCGGGCGTGCGCCGCGCGCGGCGGTTCAGGGCATACTCCCCGAACGCATCCGCCCCATGGCTGGCCGCGTCGTGCAGCGGACCGGCATAGCTCGACGTCGCCCGGTTCCAGCGCTTGCGATACGCCCGAAGCCGCTCCGGAAGCCCCCGCCCAGCTCGTCATCACCGACACGCCGCCGGATCGGC
>JANPKX010000176.1:0-1789 GCA_031426235.1 Alphaproteobacteria bacterium
GCGAAGCGCTTTATGTTCACCTGGCTCCAGTTTCCGCCCGCCCGCCTCGGCGTGAAGCGGATCCGGTAGGCCTGGTCGTCGATCCGGTGGCGCACCCCATCGATCCAACCGAACGCCAGCGCCTCGTCGACACTCTCAGGCCAGGTAATCGACGGCTTGCCGCTATCCTTCTTCCAGAACCCCACGGAAAGCTCCTCGGCCGTGCCGTGGTTCTCCTCCAGCCATGCCCGCCACGCCGTTGGCGTCGCGAAGAAGGTGGGCTTGCCGGTCATGGCTAGTAAGCCAGCGCCACGCCGTCCTTGCGCATCTCGGTGGCGGCGGCGTAGCGGCCGGGCCAGCGCTCGATGGCCTGATACCCGCCATAGACTCCCGGATTTGGCGCCAGCTTCCAGCCAAGCGCGGTCAGGGCGGCTTTTGTTTTGTCCGGGACGCCGGTTTCCAGGTTGAGCACGCCCTGCATATCCAGCGCCTCGCCCGTGGGCTCGTTGCCGCCCTCGTGGTGCCAGCGCGGCGCGTCGCCGGCCTCCTGCAGGCCCAGACCGAAGTCGACCATGTTGGAAATGATCTGGGCCTGCCCCTGGGGCTGCATGTCGCCGCCCATGACGCCGAAGGCCAGCCACGGCTCGGAGCCCCGGGTAGCGAAGCCGGGGATGATGGTCTGGAATGGCCGCTTGCCCGGCGCGTAGATGTTGGGGTGGCCGTCGGTCAGGGCGAACAGCTCGCCGCGGTTCTGGAACATGAACCCCAGCCCGTCCGGCGACAGGCCAGAACCCATGCCGCGGAAGTTGGACTGGATGATCGAGACCATCATCCCGTCAGCGTCCGAGGTGCAGAAATAGGTAGTGTCGCCGCGGCTTGGCGCCTGGCCCGGATAGACCGGATCAAGGATGCGGTCGGGCCGGATCAACTTTGCGCGGGCCTTGGCGTAGTCCTTCGACACCAGCCAGGGGATCGGGGCCTTATAGAAAGACGGGTCGGCGAAGTGGCGCGCGCGGTCCTCATAGGCCAGGCGCTTGGCCTCCACCGCGTGGTGGATAGAGGCGGCCGACTGGAAGCCCATCGCCTTGATGTCGAACTGCTCCATGATGTTGAGGAGTTGCAACGTGGAGAGGCCCTGGCTGTTCGGCGGCAGGGCCCAGACGTCGACGCCGCGGTAGTTCGACGAGACCGCGTCCACCCACTCGCTCTTGTGCGCTGCGAGGTCGGCCTTGGTCAGCCAGCCACCGATCCGCTTGAAGTAGACGTCCATGGTGTCGGCCAGCTCGGCCTCGTAGAAGGCGCGCGGCCCGCCCTCTGCGATCAGGCGGTAGGTGCGGGCGAGGCCGGGGTTCTGGAAGATCTCGCCCTCGACAGGGGCTCGACCGTCCACGGTCCAGACCTTCTTGAAATTCTCCACCTCCTCGATGCCGGTGTCGGGCTTGGTGAAGTTCCGGGCCGAGGCCGCGAGGTAGTAGGCCACGTTCTGGCTGACCGGCGCACCCTCGGTCGCATGGCGGATCGCCGGCTCGAACAGGGCCTTCCACGGCAGCTTGCCATAGCGCTTGTGCAGCTCCCACCAGGCGTCCACGGCCCCCGGAACGCTGACCGAGACAGCGCCGTGCGAGGGGATCGCCCCGTCCTTCGCCCGGGACCGCACGGTCTCCAGGCTCAGGCCCTTGGGGCTGCGGCCCGATCCGTTCAGCCCGACCACCTGTTTGGTCTTCGGGTCCCACAGCATGACGAAGCAGTCGCCCCCGATGCCGCAGGCGATCGGCTCGGCGTAGCCCAGCACCGCATTGGCGGCGATCGC
>JANPKX010000177.1:0-2868 GCA_031426235.1 Alphaproteobacteria bacterium
TCGGTCAGGCCGGTGTCGTCGTCACCGTTCGACTGTCGTTTCATCGCCTTGCGGAGCTGGGCGAGCCCGGCTGTCGTCTCACCAAGTCCAGGCATAGCAGCACATCCCATCACAGCGGCCTCGCGCGGCTGATGTCCTATAATGCTGCAGCGCAGCATTCGCTGCGCCCGGGCGGTTTTTTGCCGAGTTCGTGCGTGGCTGACACCCTTGAACGCGTTCGAAGCTGGGGGCGGGATACCGATCTCTGGATGTCGAGCTTGGCAGTTCGCCATGCTGTCGTGGGGTTGGGCGAGCGAGAGCGATGATCGCGCTGGTTTGATCGGAGGACATCTATCGCTAAGGTCGCCGAAACTTGGCGCGCCATCTGCCCGCGCACTCCTTGGTGACATGAAACAAGGCTCACGCGCCCCTTCCTTTGTGTCGATCCGACGGCTCAAGGCTGAACTCGGCATAGTAGGGCTCCACGGGGGTGCGATCCGCCTCCTTCTCGGTGTGCTGCTCATCGGCGCGGGCGGTGGCCTGCTGATCGCGTTCACGCTGAGCGGCGGGCAGCCCACGGTGGTCTTCGGCGCCGTGCAGGGGTTTGGACTTCGTGAGACCGACTACGGAACATACCCCTTGGCGCGGGTCCAGACTGAGGATGGCGTCGTGATGGTCCCCATCAGCCGCGGCGCCACCTGCGCCGTGGGAGACCGCATCAAGCTCGTTCGCCGCCGGTCGTTGCTCGGCTATCGCTACAGCCAGGGACTGCCGCGCGCCTGCGAGTAGGTTGCCTCCCGGCCCCAGCAGTCGGCGTCGGTGGCGCCGGTGTTGAGAAGGCCATCATTGCCACGCTTGCCCCCGGCCTGGAGGTCCTCGGACAAGCTAAGCGGCTCGGCGCTCCAAGACGGGGGCGATATCCGCCATCGACACGAGCGCCTGGAAGGCCGGGCGAGCCAGCACATAGCCCTGGATGTAGGTCGCGCCGAGGTTCTGCAGCGCCTTCAGTTCGTCGAGCGTCTCCACACCCTCGCAGATCACCTCGCTCCCCAGATCGTTCAGCAGCTTGAGCAGGGACCCGACTATGCGCTGCTTGACCGGATCGCGGTCCACCCCGCGGATCAGCTCCATGTCCAGCTTGACGATGTCGGGCTGGAACTTGGAGAGCAGCCCCAGGCCCGCATAGCCGGCGCCGAAGTCGTCGATCGCCGTCTTGAACCCCATGGCCCGGTAGGTCCGCAGAATGTTCAACAGGTGGTTGGCGTCCAGTTTCTCATCTTCGGTGAACTCGAAGATGATCCGATCGAGCGGGAAGCCGGTCCGCATGGCCGTCGCCAGCGTCAGGCGAATACAGGCACGAGGCTCATAAACCGCGTTGGGCATGAAGTTGATGGAAAGCCGGGCTCCGGAAGCCGCCAAGTTCAGTTGGGTCGCCATTTCTATGGCCTTCACGCGGCACTGCTGGTCGAAGGCGTAGCGGTTGCCGTCGGCGACCTGGCTGAGGATGGAGTCAGCGCCTTGGCCGTCGACGCCGCGAACCAGCGCCTCATGGGCGAAGACGCTGCCGTGTGCGAGGTCAACGATGGGTTGGAACGCCATAGAGAACGGAATCGCGAAATCGGCGCCGTCCCTGCACCCCTCACACCCCGTCATATGTTACGCTCCGTCTCGATGTCTTGGTCAGTATCGAGCGCAACCTTCAACCCTGGGTAAACGTCGCCTGTTTACGGATGCTGCGGAGAGTCCTGGCAGCTTCGGCGACACCTCCCGAAGGGGAGGAATGGGCGTTATTCCAGCGTGGCGTAGCTCGTCGAGCGGTCGGCGGCGCGGGTCGAGGCGACCTCCTCCACGCAGGCGGCGAGGTCGGCGAGGTAGGCCGCGATGGCGCCGGTGTTGCTGTTGCTGACCGTGGAGTGAAGCGTATCAGGCGGCCCTTGGCGGTCGTGAAACCAGCCGCGCTTCAGAAGCGCGTCGCCCAGGGCGAAGAGGTCGATCTGGCGGTCCGAGGCCGGGTCGGCGGCCATGGCGATCAGGTGGTAGCGGCCGTCGCCCAGCACGCGCAGGCCGTCGATGGCGCCGATGCCGGCGCGCATGGCGTCGGCGTTCTCCAGCATCTGGCGGGTGAGGGCGAGGTAGCCGTCGATCCCCAAGTGCTGCATCACCGCCCAGGCGGCGGCCATGGGCAGGCCCGAGCGGGTGCCCTGCAGGTTGGGCGAGGCGTAGAAGCCCCCCAGCCAGCCGTCGAACACGAAGGTCTGGTAGGCGCGCAAGGTCTTGTTGCGGTGAAGGATCACCGAGACGCCCTTGGGGGCGTAGCCCAGCTTGTGGATGTCGGCGGAGATCGAGGACACGCCCTCGACGCGGAAGTCCCACGGCGGCACCGGGCGGCCGAGCATCTCCACGAACGGCAGGACGAAGCCGCCCATGCAGGCGTCGACGTGGCAGTTGGCCCCCACCGAGGCGGCGAGGGCCGCGATGGCGGGGATGTCATCCATCACCCCTTGCGGATACTGCGGCGCGGAGCCGACGATCAGCACGGTGTCCGGGGTGACGGCGGCGGCCATGGCCTCCACGTCGGCGGTCCAGTCGGGGCGGACGGGGATCTTGCTGACCGTGATGTTGTAGATGTGCGCGGCCTTGTGGAAGGCGGCGTGGGCGCTCTCCGACAGGATCACGTGCGGGGCGGTGATCCCGCGCTCCTTCAGGCCCCGCTCGCGGGCGGCCAGCACGCCGCAGAGGATGGATTCGGTGCCACCGCTGGTCAGGAAACCGGCGACCTGGGCGTCGCCGTGCAGCAGGTCGGCGGTCCAGCGCACCACCTCGGCCTGGATCGCCCCCAGCGAGGGGAAGGCCTTGGTGTTGAGCGCGTTCTCGTGGAGGTACATCGCC
>JANPKX010000178.1:0-4592 GCA_031426235.1 Alphaproteobacteria bacterium
CCCGCGCCGCCGCCGCCCCGTACGCCGCCCCCTGCCCCGTCGGCCGCGCCGCCGCTCGCCGATGACCTGGAGTTCGTGGCCGCGCCGGTGACACCCAAACGCGGGGACGGTCGCAAGGCGGCGCGCAAACGCCTTCCGCTCATCGTCGGGGCCGTGGTCCTTGCGCTGCTGGCGGGTCTTGTCGTCGCGGCCGTGGTGTTCCGCCAACAGATCGCCGGCATGGTTCCCGGGACCGCGCCCGTGTTCACCGCCGTTGGGCTGCCGGTCAATACGCTGGGACTGGTGGTGGAGGGCGTTGCCTACAAGGCTGTGCTCGAGGCCGGCCGGCCTGTGCTGTCGGTCACCGGAGCCATCCGCAACGTTCGCGAGGACGCCATCGAGGCGCCGTCCGTCCGCATGAGCCTGAAGGACCGCGAGGGCGAGGTGGTCGCCGATTACCTGGTCCAGACCCTCAGCGCGCAGGTGCCGGCGGGCGGGGTCCGGTATTTCGCCATCTCACTGCCGAATCCGCCGGCGAACTCGCACGAGCTGGAAATCGGGTTCGATCTGGGAGCCAAGGCCACGGTGCATCCCACAACCGGCGCAACGGCCCCTGTCCACGCCGAGCCCGCCGAGGCCAAACCGCTGCCGGCCGGCTCCCCCGACTCCTTGGAGACCCATGAGCAACACTGAAGACCCACTGGTCCTGATTTCCGAGGCCGAGGTTGTACGCCGTGTCGAGGCCCTGGCCGAGACCATCGCGCCGCGGATCGACGACGAGACGGTGGTCGTCTGCCTGCTGACGGGCGGCCTCTGGTTCGCCTCCGACCTGACCCGCGCCCTGGCGCGGCGCGGCCGGATGGTGGGGTTCGACGCGCTGTGGCTGGCCTCCTATAAGGACGGGCGCCAGTCGTCGGGCAGGTGCGAGGTGCGCGCCGACCTGCAGCGGCCCATCGCCGGCCGCAAGGCCCTGGTGGTGGACGATGTTTTCGACACCGGCCTGTCGCTCTCGGAGGCCTCGCGGCTCGTGCGAGACAGCGGCGCCAGTGAGGTTCTGACGGCGGTGTTCGCCCGCAAGCCGTGGCCCACACCGCGCGCCATTGAGCCCGATTTCGTGGCCTGGGAAGCGCCGGGCCGCTTCCTGGTGGGCTACGGGATGGACGTGGCCGGGCGGATGCGGGGGCTGCCTTACATCGGAGCGATGGATTGAGCGGGCTGGTCGTCCGCGAAGACGACCTCAGCGATCCGCGCACCCAGGCCCTGCTGGCGCTGCATCTGCGGGGCATGCACGCCAACTCGCCGGCGGGCCACGTCTTCGCCCTGGATCTCTCGGGCCTGAAGGCGCCGGGCGTCACCGTCTGGAGCGCCTGGCGCGGCGAAGCCATCGCCGGGATCGGGGCGCTCAAGGCGCTGGGCGACGCGACGGCCGAGATCAAGTCGATGCGCACCCACCCGGACTATCTGCGGCAAGGTGTCGGCGCGGCGATCCTGGAGCGGATCATCGAAACGGCTCGGGCGCGGGGCCTGTCGCGGCTCAGCCTGGAGACCGGGCGCGGCGAGGCGTTTGAGCCCGCTCTTGCCCTCTACCGCCGGCGCGGCTTCGAGGCCGGTCCCGCGTTTGGCGACTACGAGGCCAGCGCCTTCAACCAGTTCATGCATCTAGAGATCTGAGCCCGCTCCCTAGGCCCCGAACCCTACAAACACGGTCGCCTCGTCCACTGACTTGCGCTCGGACACCACCGCGTTGGCCGGGAAGCTGTCGTCCGGCCAGCCCAGCGCGATGCTCTTCATAATCACCTGGTCCTCGGCGATGCCGGCGTGCTCGCGCACGACGGGCGACTGCATGATGCCCTGGCTGTTGATCACAGCGCCTAGCCCTCGCGACCAGGCGGCGTTGACCAGGGCGGTCGCCACCGCGCCGCAGTCGAACGGCGCGTCATCCATGCCGTCTAGCTCCTTGTCGAACGTCACAATCACGCAGACTGGCGCATCGAACTGGCGGAAGCCGCGCAACACCCAGTCCTGCCGGCCTTCCTTGTCGTCGCGTGCGATACCCATCGCGCCGAACAGTTGCTTGGCCACGCCGACCTGCCGATCGCGGTGTTTGCCTTCGAAGCCGCGGGTCCCCGTCCGGAACTCCCGCGAATGCGGCACGCCCGCCAGGTTCCGCTCGGTATTGCCCGCGCGGATCCGATCCAGCGGCTCGCCCGTGATGACGTAGAAGTTCCAGGGCTGGGTGTTCATCGACGAGGGCGCGCGCATGGCCAGGCCGATGATCTCCTTGATGAGTTCCATCGGAACCGGATCGGGCTTGTAGCCCCGGATGCTGCGTCGCCCCTGGACGACCTCGTCGAACGTCATGCCTGCGGTCACGGGGGCGGTCTCCTTCTGGAAAGTCATTGGTGTCGATCCTCGTCCTGCCACGGCGCGACGCGCTCACGGTCCAGCATGTCCTCATAGGTCGGCCGCGGTCGAACCACGGCGAACCTGTCGCCCCTCACCAGCACCTCGGGCACCAGCAAGCGCGAATTGTATTCGCTGGCCATCGATGCGCCATAGGCGCCGGCGCTCATGAACGCGACCAGGTCGCCAGCCTCGAGCGGGAGGAGGGGCCGTTCGCGGGTGAAGGTGTCGCCGGTCTCGCAGACCGGACCGACCACATCGTAGGGCGCGGGTTCGCCCGCCCGCGGCGCCACGGCGCGGATGTCGTGATAGGCTTCGTACATCGCCGGGCGGAGCAGGTCGTTCATGGCCGCATCCAGCACCAGGAACCGGCGGCCCTCGGGCCGGACGTGGACGTGGTTCACCCGCGCCAGAAGGACGCCGGCGTTGGCCGCGATCACACGCCCGGGTTCAAAGGCGAACTGCAGGTCCAGGCCGGCCATCACCCGGCCGATCATCGCAGCGTACTCGGTCGGCGCCGGCGGGGTCGGCGCGTTGAAATAGGGCACGCCAAGGCCGCCGCCGAGGTCCAGGCGCTCCAGGCTCAGCCCCTCGGCGCGGATACGCTGGACCAGGCCGCGCATCTTGGTGAAGGCAGCCTCCATGGGCGCCAGGTCGGTGATCTGGCTGCCGATGTGGCAGGCCACGCCAACCGGGCGCACGCCGGCCATGTTGGCGGCGTTGGCGTAGAGGCGCTCGGCTTCCGAGAAGCTGACGCCGAACTTGTTCTCGGCCTTGCCCGTCGCGATCTTGGCGTGGCCGCCAGCCTCGACGTCGGGGTTGACGCGGATGGCCACCGCCGCGCGCGCGCCCAGGTCCTGAGCCACCTGGTTGACCAGATGCAGCTCGGGTTCGGACTCCACATTGATCTCGGCGACGCCGGTCCGCACGGCGAAGGCCACCTCGGCCGCGGTCTTGCCGACCCCGGAAAAGACGATGCGGCCCGGCGGAATGCCCGCCGCCAGCGCCCGCCGCACCTCGCCCTCCGACACCACATCGGCGCCGGCCCCCAGGTTGCCCAGGGTGCGCAACACCGCGACGTTGGAATTGGCCTTCACGGCGAAGGCGATCAGCGGATCGCGCAGGCCGGCGCCCGTCAAGGCGTCGCGCAGCACCGTATAGTGCCGCTCTAGCGTGGCTGACGAATAGACATAGACCGGGGTGCCGACGGCGTCGGCGATGGTGCGCAGCGGTACGCCTTCGCAGGCGAGCTCGCCCCCCTCGAGCTCGAAGTGGTTCACCGGCGAGGGTTTGCGTAGGGATCGGGCAGGGCGCTGGGCGGCGCGACCCCGGTGGCGCCGGGGCTCTGGCCGCCGATGGGCAGGGTGCGCGGCGGGGCCGGGTCAGTGGAGCGGTCGCGAGGATCGACCGTATCGACGGGGCGACTGGGATCCTGCTTACGCTGGGCGTTGTCGGCGTCCTTGGTGGTGTTGCGTTCGGCGCCGAACAGCGGGCCCGGGCGCTCGAGCTGGCCGACCTTGCCGCAGCCGGCGAGCCCAACCGCCATGGTCAACGCGGCCATCAGGGTGAGTGTGCGGGTCATGCCAGGGCATCCTTCCAACGCTTGATCTGCGCGCGGACCTGATCCGGCGCGGTTCCACCATAACTCTTGCGGCTTCCCGCCGAAGCCCTTGGCGTCAACACATCATAGACATCGGCGCTGATGCCCTGGGACAGGGCCTGCAGCTCAGCCAGCGGAAGCTCGGCCAGGTCGCAGCCCAGCGCCTCGGCGCGCTTGACCGCCGCGCCCGTGATGTGGTGGGCGTCGCGGAAGGGCATGTCCAGGGTCCGCACCAGCCAGTCGGCCAGGTCTGTGGCCGTCGAGAACCCAGCCCCCGCCGCCTGCGCCATGCGCGGCGCCACGGGCTCCAGGTCCGCCGCCATGCCAGCCATCGCCAGCAGGCTCAGTTCCAGGGCGTCGAAGGCCTCGAAGGTGGGGACCTTGTCCTCCTGCATGTCCTTCGAATAGGCCAGCGGCAGGCCCTTCATCACCACGGTCAGCTGGGTGAACGAGCCCAGCAGTCGGCCGACCTTGGCGCGCACCAGCTCCGCAGCGTCGGGGTTTTTCTTCTGCGGCATGATCGAGGAGCCGGTGGTGAAGGCGTCGGTCAGCTTGATGAAGCCGAACTGCGGCGTCATCCAGATCACGATCTCTTCCGCGAGCCGCGACA
>JANPKX010000179.1:0-3272 GCA_031426235.1 Alphaproteobacteria bacterium
CAGCAGATCGTTGTCCTTGCCGCCCACCACGAAGTCGTCGCCAGCGCCCCCTGCGGACGTGTCGTTGCCCATATTGCCGTTAATGTCGTCGAAGCCTTCGCCGCCTGAGATGGTGTCATTGCCGTCGTCACCGCGAAGGTACGAGTTCCCGCCGCTGCCGCCGACGATGGTGTCCGCGCCGCCGCCGCCATAGATGGCATCGCCCCCGGCCCCGCCTGACAGGCTGTTGTTGGCTGCGTTGCCGGTGATGGTGTCGGCCGCCGAGCCGCCCAGGACGTTCTCGATCGTCGTATTGAGCGCGGTCGCGACATTGTTGGACCAGGTGTAGGTGTCGGCCTTGTCCAGGTAGGCGCTGATGAAGCTGCGCGAAAAGTTCGGGAAGGCGGCCTGCCAGAAGGCGATCTGGGCCTGGACCGTGAAGATGGCGATGCTTGAGAAATTGCCTGGGGTCAGGTCGACATTCGAGGGCCGGCTGTGCAGCGACAAGTCGAAGGTGTCGACGCCGCCATTGTCCACCAGCGTCATCATGAACGGCCGGGCCGGATCGAAGGTGTAGGTGTCGGCGCCAAGCGCCTCTGACGTCGAAGCGCCGTAGATTCCCTGGATAGCGATGATGTCGAGCAGCATCGGCGTCGACACCTGCACGAAGGTGGTATTCGCCAGCAGGGTCGCGCCGTCGAGGTTGAAGAACCGATAGCTGCCATCGGAAAAGTCGTTGTACGACATGACCGTGTAGCGGGTGTTGTTGAACTCGTCCGGCAGGGGTGTGCCTTCGAACGGATGCTTGAGGCCCAGCGTATGGCCGATCTCGTGCAGCAAGGTGGCGTAAAGGAACGAGCCGATCTGGCCGGTGTCGGCCTTGTAGTCGTCGTCCACCCAGATATCGCCGTTGGCAGGCCCGATACTGAAGCCCGGCCGCGGCGGCGTATAGGCATAGGCGGCCGCGTTCGGCGAGCCATGGCTGGCGGTGTCGGTAAAGGCGATGCGGATCTGCCCGGGGTTGGCTCCAGCGTCAGTGACCTCCTGCAGATCAACGTCGATGAGGCGTTCCCAAGCGCCGATGGCGTTCGTGAACGCGATCTTCTGAGCCTCCGTCAGCACGCCGTACCTGGCGTCGAAGGGTTCGGACGTGGGCCCGTAGAAGCTGGACCCCCACTGAGCCCCGACCCCGGGGATCGAGTAGGTTATCGATGACCCCGGCCAGCGCAGGCCGTCGGCATAGCGAAGTCCAGCAAAGATCTCAGCGGTTGTGATCGTGCCCATGGCGGCCCCCCGGCCGTCGAGCGGCCCCTGCGTCAGTATGGCAGAGGTACGGATGGCGGCGCGTCAAGTCTGCGTTGCTTACGCTACGCCATGCTGTTTTTGGCAGGTGCGCGGTTCGTGAGGCTTGACGCGTCCTCGCATCGGCTCACCGTTGGCCCGGCACAGGGCCACGCTGGAGACCGCATCTCATGCAAATCGCCGGACCCGCGACGAGGCTGGGCGCCTGGGCCGCCTTGGTCCTGTCCGCCTCTGCACAAGCGCAGCCGACAGCTGCCCCTATGGCCCGGGCGGCTGAGCCGTTGCCGGCGCGTGCAGCGTTCAAGTGCCAGGATGGCAGTCAGCTCAACGCGCGGTTCGATACGCAGGGCGCAGCCTTCGTGGCGATCGTCGATGCCGGAGACGGACTTTACGCCTTGCCCGCCCGGCCGCAGGCTCCCGGCCCGGTGAAGCTGGTCTGGAGCGACGGCGCGCGCACCCTGACCTGGAGCCCCGGCGTCCAGATCATGTGGATGGACCCAGCGGGGCACAGGATGTGCGGCCGGGCCGAGCACCGGCACTAGTGTGCTGGATCTGAAGTTCGCCTGATTGTCGGATCGAGCGCTGAGCGAACTTCAGATCCAAGACGCACACTAGAAACATAGACTTGCTAGTGTCCTGATCGATTCCGAAGTTCGTCGGAGCCTGCCTCGAGCGCTTGCGAACTTCGGAACCGGGACACTAGTCGACCGCGACCTCGAGCGTCTGCAGGCCGCGGAAGAAAGGCAGGTTGCGCCAGTCCGGTGCGGCGGCAGGGTCCGCCAGGCGCAGAGCGGGGAACCGGGCGAACAGGCGCACCAGCGCCACCTGGGCTTCCAACCGGGCCAGCGGTGCGCCGATGCAGATGTGGGCGCCGCCGCCGAAGGCCATGTGGGGTTTGCGAGGCCGAGTGATGTTGAAGGCGTGCGGGTTCTCGAAGACCTCCGGGTCACGGTTGGCGCCGCGCAGCATCACCAACATGGACTGCCCGGCTTTCAGCGGGCAGCCAGCGACTTCCATTTCATCAGAGGCGATGCGCCCGGTGATGTCCACAGGCGGCTCGTAGCGCAGTACCTCCTCCACGGCGGCGTTCGCCAGTCCCGGATCGGCCTGCAGCTTGGCCAGTTCAGCGGGGTGCGTGAGCAGCAGCCGCACGCCATTGCCGATGAGGTCGGTCGTGGTGAGATTACCCCCCACCAGCAGAGCCTGCAGGTTGATGCGCAGTTCGTCGTCGGACAGGTCGGCGCCCTGCACCTGAAGCTTCACCATGTCGGACAGCAAGTCGTCGCGCGGATCGTCGCGCCGCGCCGCAAGTTCGGCCGTGAAGTAGGCGTTCAGCGCCTCGCCGGCCGCCATCATCGCCTGGGTTTCCGCCTCGCCGCGGAGCGGGTTCAGGCTCTGGATCACGGCCTCGGACCAAGCGCGGAACTCCCCCAGGCGATCGTGGTCGACACCCAGGATCTGGGCGATAACGTCGATCGGGATCGGCACGCAGAAGCGATCCATCAGATCAAAGGCGCCCGTGGCTGGGAGGGCATCCAGCGCCGCATCGACAATGGCTTCCACCTGCGGCCGGCATCGCGCAACCCTTGCGTACAGCGCCTGGGCCAGCGGCTGACGGACACGCGCATGGTCGGGGTCGTCCAGCATCAGGATCGAAGTCGTGCTGCTGCGGGGGGCATCGGGATCGTAGTTGGCCAGTTGCGCCCGCTGCAGGACCGCCCCCTCCTCCGCCCGAACCGGATCACGCCAAAGTCCGAGGTTGTTGACCGTGGCGCGCACGTCGGCATGGCGCGAGATCAGCACGCTGCCCGAGGCAACGTCGCGGAAAGCCGGGCAGCGCGTGCGAAGGTCGTCGAGCAGGCCGTGCGGATCGGCCCGGAACGCGGGGTTGAGCGGGGTGAGTTCGAAGAGTGTGGGCAAAGGCCGTGGGCTGCTGTCGTCGGGCATGTGCATCTCGCCGCATATCGCGCCCATGCAGACACCAAGCTTGC
>JANPKX010000180.1:0-3113 GCA_031426235.1 Alphaproteobacteria bacterium
GCATGCCGACTTGGCTCCGTGTGGCGACGCCACGAAAAGCCAGTTCTCGCGCCAAGCAGTGCTCATAGACGGACTCCAAGAGCCCTGGACCCAGCGCCCGGTGAACGCTCAAGCCGGCGTCGACGACCTGGCTGGCAATCGCTTCTAGGCCATTGTCATCCCTTTGTGGACCTTGGCTGCCTTCGTGCTCTTGGGGGTTCAACACGATATCGCCGCGCCACTCGCCTCAGGTTGAGAACAAATAGCGTACGAACGAGCCGAACACAAGACTTCCGGCAGGCGCCTCAGCCCCGCATCGCGGCGTCGATGCCGGCGGCGACGGCGTCCACCGCGCCCATGCCGTCGACCTCCACCAGCTTGCCCTGGGCCTGGTAGTACGGCAGCAGCGGCGCGGTCTGGGTGTTGTAGGCGTCCAGGCGGATGACGAAGCTTTCCGGATTGTCGTCAGGGCGGCCGCTCTCGGCGAACCGGCCGGCGATGCGCTGCTTGAGAGCGTCGTCATCGACCTTGAGGCGGATCACGAGATCGATCTTGCGCCCACGCCCGGCCAGCATGGCGTCGAGGGCCTGCGCCTGGGCGAGGGTGCGCGGGAAGCCGTCGAAGATCGCGCCCCCGGCCGCCTCGGTCTCTGGCAACCGCGCTTCGATCAACTCGACGACGATGGCGTCGGAGACCAACTCGCCGCGCTGCATGATCCCGCTGACGCGCTGGCCCAGTTCGGAGCCGGTCGCGATCGCGGCGCGCAGCATGTCGCCGGTCGACAACTGGACCATATTGCGGCCCTCGACCAGCCGCTTGGCCTGGGTGCCCTTCCCCGCCGCTGGCGGACCAAACAGAATCAGGTTCATCGGACTGTCCCCTCTACACGGCGCTCTTGATGGCGCCCTGCCGCTAGGTGATGAAAGCTCAGCGACTTAGCGCTTGGCCCCGCGCAGCTTCGACTTCTTGATCAGTCCCTCGTACTGGTGCGCCAGCAGGTGAGACTGGATTTGGGCCACCGTATCCATGGTGACGCTGACCACGATCAGCAGTGAGGTGCCGCCCATGTAGAACTTGGCGTTGAAGAAGCTTATCATGATCTCGGGGACCAGGCAGACTGCGGTGATGTAGGCGGCGCCGATCACCGTCAGCCGGGTCAGCACGAAGTCGAGATACTCCGCCGTCCGCTTGCCCGGCCGGATGCCGGGCATGAAGCCGCCGTACTTGCGCAGGTTTTCGGCCGTGTCCTCGGGGTTGAAGACGACCGAGGTGTAGAAGAAACAGAAGAAGACGATCAGGGCGCCGTACAGGATCACGAACAGCGGCTGGCCATGCTGGAGCTGACCCACCGCGAACGGCAGCCACTGCATGTATTCCGGCAGGCTGGCCGCCGGGATCAGGCCCAGCGTGGTCGTCGGCAGCAGCAGCAGCGAAGAGGCGAAGATCGGCGGGATCACACCGGCGGTGTTGATCTTCAGCGGCAGGAACGAGGTGTCGCCGCCGAACATGCGATTGCCCTGCTGGCGCTTGGGATATTGCACCAGGAGGCGGCGCTGGGACCGCTCCATGAAGACGATCGCCACGGTAATAGCCACCACCACCAGGACGATCACCAACAGCGCGCCAGCATTCATCGCCCCTGTGCGGGTGAGTTCCAGCGCCTGGACGATGTGCTGAGGCAATGTGGCGACGATGCCGGCGAAGATGATCAGCGAGATTCCGTTTCCGACGCCGCGACTGGTGATCTGCTCGCCCAGCCACATCAGGAACATGGTGCCGCCCGTGAGGGTGACGACCGTCGAAACCAGGAAGAAGACGCCGGGGCTCTCCACCATCCCCGGGCTCTGCATCAGGCTCATGGCGATGCCGAAGCTCTGCAGGATGGCCAGCACCACCGTGAGGTAGCGGGTATATTGGTTGAGGGTCTTGCGGCCCGCCTCCCCGCCTTCCTTGCGCAGCTTCTCCCACGGCGGATAGACCGTGCCGAGGAGTTGAACGATGATCGAGGCCGAGATGTAAGGCATCACGTTCAGGGCGAACACGGCCATCCGCTCGACGGCCCCGCCCGAGAACATGTTGAACATGCCCAGGATGCCCTGGGCCTGGCCGGAGAAGGCGGCCTGGAACTGGACCGGGTCGATACCGGGGATGGGGATGTAGGTCCCCAGCCGGTAGACCACCAACGCCATCAGGGTGAACCAGATACGCTTATGAAGTTCGGTGGCCTTGGCGAAGGCCCCGAAGTTCATATTGGCGGCAAGCTGTTCGGCGGCCGAAGCCATGCAGCAATTCCCCTAAACCGTGGTCGTGTTCAGATAAGACGCGTCGGGTCCGATAGCGAGCCCGGCGTTTGCCGAACTCAGGCCGAGGCGTCGTCCGCCGCGGCTTCAACCTTGGTCGTGGTCAGCGATCCGCCGGCCTTCTCGACCGCGGCGCGGGCGGCGGCGGTGGCCGAATAGCAGGCGATGGTGAGCTTGGAGGTCAGCTCGCCCTTGCCCAGCAGCTTCACGCCGTCCTTGACCCTGCGGATGACGCCGGCCTTCAGCAGGGCGTCAGCGTCGATGGCGGCTGCGGCATCGAGCTTGCCAGCGGCGATCGCCTGCTCCAGGCGCCACAGGTTGACCTCGGCGAAGTCCATGCGGTTACGGCTGGTGAAGCCGCGCTTGGGCATGCGCATGTGCAGCGGCATCTGGCCGCCTTCGAAGCCGGCGATGGACACGCCCGAGCGCGCCTTCTGGCCCTTGACGCCGCGACCAGCGGTCTTGCCCTTGCCCGAACCCGGGCCGCGGCCGACGCGCATGCGGTTCTTGGTCGAGCCCTCGCGCGGGCTGAGTTCGTTAAGCTTGGTCATGGGGCCTCTCCTTGGAGATCTGGCGCCAGGCGGGAGCCTGACTCGGCGATGAACTTCCCTCCCCTTTATGGGGAGGGTGGACGAGGCGGAGCCTCGGGCGGGCGGGGAGGTCAAGGCCGGGCTTGGAGCCTGGACGTGCATTCCCCACCCTGGCCGGCAAGCCGGCCGTCCCTCCCCATGTAGGGGTGGGCATACGGTTGGGCGGCTCGGCCACCACCGCGGCGAGGTGGCGGGCCTTGGCGGGCATGCCGCGCACCGGGGGGTTGTCCTCGAGCGTGGAGGT
>JANPKX010000181.1:0-5586 GCA_031426235.1 Alphaproteobacteria bacterium
CCCTGCTGATGGCCGGCATCGACGGCATCATCAACCAGATCGACCCGGGCGCGCCGGCCGACAAGAACCTCTACGACCTGCCCCCGCGCGAGCAGAAGAAGATCCCGGAAGTCTGTGGCTCCCTTAAGGAAGCCCTGGAGAACCTCGACCGCGACCGCGCCTTCCTGAAAGCCGGCGGGGTCATGAACGACGACTTCATCGACGCCTACATCGAGCTCAAGATGGAAGAGGTCATGCGCCTGGCCCTCCACCCGCACCCGGTCGAATTCGACATGTATTACAAGTGCTAAGAGATAGATCCTGAGTTCATCAAGGGCCGCGGGTGATACCGCGGCCCTTTTTTCTTCACCGGACGGCGCAACCCATGACCCAGCCGGCTGCGCGGCCAACGGTTGAGCATTGCCGCCAAGCCGCTCTACAAGAGCGCGACCATAACCCTGCCGGAAACGCCCTTTGAAGTTCGCCCCCTTCGCCGTCATGGCCGCTCTCGCCGCGGCCTCTCCTCTCGCCGCCCAACCTTCCGAAGGGCCGCAGCCGGCGCCCATGCCCTCGGCCGTCGTCGCACCGCGCGATGTGGCCTATCCGGGCGTACTGAAGCTGGAGGTGGACGCCACCGACACCGAACGTCGGATCTGGCGGGTGAAGCAGACCCTGACGGGGGTCAAGCCGGGCCGGATGACGCTGCTCTATCCGGAATGGCTTCCGGGCAAGCATTATGACTTCGGCTCGATCGACAAGCTGGCCGGGCTGGTGATCCGGGCCAATGGCAAGGTGATCGCCTGGACGCGCGACCCGGTGAACGTCTTCGCTTTCCACGTCGACGTGCCCCAGAACGCCAGTGAGCTGAAGATCGAGTTCCAGTTCCTGTCGCCCACCGCGCCCAACCAGGGCCGAGTGGTGGTGACGCCGGAGATGCTGAACCTTCAGTGGGGCATGGTCGCCCTCTATCCGGCCGGCTACTTCACCCGGCGGATCATGGTGGAGCCCAGCGTCAGGCTACCGACCGGCTGGGGCTATGGGGTGGCCCTGGACACGACATCGCGAGACGGCGATGTCGCCCGCTTCAAGCCTGTATCGCTGGAAACCCTGGTCGACTCGCCGATGTTCGCCGGACGCCATTACCGCCAGTACGACCTCGATCCCGGCGGCCGATCACCGGTGCGACTGAACGTCGTGGCCGACTCCCCCGAAGAGTTGGAAGCCGACGCCAGCACTCTGGAAAAACACAGGAATATGGTTCGCCAGTCCGACCGCCTGTTCGGGGTGCGCCATTTCGACCGCTACGACTTCCTGCTGGCGATCACCTCGCGCCTCGGCGACATCGGCCTGGAGCACCATCGGTCCAGCGAGAACGGCGTCGAGCCCGGCTACTTCCTCAATTTCGACAAGGCGATCACCGATCGCGGCCTGCTGCCGCACGAATACACCCACTCCTGGAACGGCAAGTTCCGGCGGCCGGCCGACCTCTGGACGCCGAACTACAACGTGCCCATGCGTGGCTCGCTGCTGTGGGTCTATGAGGGCCAGACCACCTACTGGGGCAATGTCCTGACAAGCCGGGCGGGCATGTCGCCTAAGGACGATGCGCTCGAGGAGCTGGCCGCGACAGCCGCGGCCTATGAGAACCAGGTTGGTCGCCGTTGGCGGCAGCTGGAAGACACCACCTTCGATCCCATCACGGCCCGCCGCTCCCCGCAGCCCTGGCGCGCCTACCAGAGGGCCGAGGACTATTACCAGGAAGGCCAGCTGATCTGGCTCGACGCCGACACCCTGATCCGCGAGAAATCCGGCGGCAAACGCTCGCTCGACGACTTCGCCCGCACCTTCTTCGGCGGCAAAGAGGGCGATTGGAACGTCAGCACTTACAATTTCGACGACGTGGTCGCCGCCCTCAACGCCGTGCAGCCTCACGACTGGGCGACGTTCCTCACCGAGAGGGTCCGGCAGGTCGCGCCCAAGGCCCCGCTGGACGGCCTGGCCCGCGGCGGCTGGAAGCTCATCTACAGCGACACCCAGACCGGCTACCTGAAGGCCCTGGAGGGCTCGACGAAGTCCGTCGGCCTGACCTATTCCCTTGGCCTCACCGTCAACCGCGACGCCGACGTCACGGGCGTGCTCTGGGACGGTCCCGCATTCAAGGCCGGCATGACGGTCTCGACGCGCATCCTTGCGGTGAACGGGCTCGCCTACACCCCCGAGCGCCTGAAGGCGGCGATCACCGAGGGCAAGAGCGGCCGGCCAATCGAACTGCTGGTGAAGAACGGCGACCACTTCCGCACCGTGCCGATCGCCTACGCGGGCGGCCTGCGCTATCCGCGCCTGGAGCGGGTCGCCGGCACGCCGGACCTGCTGAGCCGCATTTACGAGCCGCTGAAGTAAAGTCGGCCGCGAGGGGTCGGATCATGTGGGCGCGTTCGACGTTTGTGTCGGATGGAAATCGTGACACCTGAGAGAGCACACCGGGCGTGGCGAACAGCGCAGCGCATACGGGGTCTCTCCGACGAGCTGATAAAGATCGGCCCCTGGAGCCTCGGGCTCGACGGCGTACTGGCGTGGGTTCCGGGCGTCGGCACCGTCTACTCCCTGGGGGTCGGCGGCTATCTTCTGTACGAGGCTACGCAGGCCGGAGCCTCGAAGGCGACGCTGGGCAAGATGGCGGCTTGGCTCGCCGCAGATTCAGCGCTCTCCGGCGTACCCGTTGTCGGCTGGGCCATGGATACGTTCTTCCGCGGCCACCGCATGGCCGCCGTTGCGCTTCAAGCCGACATCGAGGCGCGCTTTGGGCAGCCGCTCGAGGCCGCGCCGGACGCCTGGCGCAACGTGACGCCGCGGGCCTGAGCCTGACGCGCCGAGGCGCCTACGCCGCGAACCGCTCTTCCATCCATGCGCCCGCGCCCTGAATGGCGTGACGGGCCGCGCGCAGCACCGCGCCCCAAGCCTGGAAGACATGGATCATCTCGGGCCAGACTTCAAGGCGAACCTCGACCCGCGCATGGGCCAGCACGTCAGCCATGGTGAGGCTGTCGCTGAGCAGCACCTCTTCAGAACCCGTCTGGATCAACACCGGCGCCACGCCTTCGAAATCGCCGAAGACCGGGGAGGCCAGGGGATCGCGCCCGTCCAGCCCGCCGAGGTAGGCCAGCGCCATATCGTCCAGCCCGGCCTTGCTCAGCGAGGGATCGGTCTCGGCCTTGGTCCGATAGCTGGCGCCGGACTGGGTCAGGTCAGCCCAGGGGCTGATCGCGAAAAAGCCGGCAGGCTGCGGCAACCCCTCGGCTTTCAGCGCCAGGGCCAGCGCCAGGGTGAGGCCCCCGCCGGCAGAATCGCCCGCCACGATGATCATGCCGGGCGCTATGCCTTGGTCCAGAAGCGCACGGTAGACCGCGACCGCGTCCTCCACGGCAGCTGGGAACCTGGCTTCAGGCCCCAGCCGATAGTGCGGGACGACGGCCACGGCGCGGGCGGCGACGCCCAGCCGCGCGGCCAGCGGCCGGTGGCTGCGCGGGCTGCCCATCACATAGCCCCCGCCGTGCAGGTAGAGGATGGTGCGGCCCGCCACCACATCCTGCGGCACGACACGCTCGCTCTTGACCCCGCCCAGCTTGACCGGCTCGTGGCAACACCCTGAGGGCAGGCTCGAGGCCTCCCCGATGGCGTCCATCGCAGCGCGGCGCTCGGCGAAACTGGGCGTCGGCGCGCCCGGCTCCGGCCGCCGCGAGGCCATCAACGCGCGGACCCCCGCGATTTCCGGATCCCTCCAGCTGGCCATTCCACCCTCCCCGGCGCGAAAGCGCCTCACGCGCATTGCGTAAGGTCTCCGGGGGATTCATACCGGGCCGATCAGAATCGCACCACCGTTCCCGGTCCATGCCCAGTTCTCCCGTCCGCCCCCTGCCCGACCTGTTCGACGACGCGCTCAACCCTGCGCCAGCCGCACCGCTGGCGGTCAGCCATGAACCGCGCCCGGATGCGCCGGCGCCCAAGGCGGGCGGCTATTCCGCGGCAGACATCGAGGTGCTGGAAGGCCTCGAGCCGGTGCGCAAGCGGCCCGGCATGTATATCGGCGGCACCGACGAGCGGGCGCTGCACCACCTGTTCGCCGAGGTGCTGGACAACGCCATGGACGAGGCGGTCGCCGGACACGCCAAGCTGATCGAGGTGACGCTGGAAGCCGACGGCGCCCTCACCGTCAAGGACGACGGGCGCGGCATTCCGGTCGATCCGCACCCCAAGCATCCGGGCAAGTCGGCGTTGGAGGTCATCATGACCGTCCTGCACTCCGGCGGAAAGTTCTCCGGAAAAGCCTATGAGACCTCCGGCGGCCTGCACGGCGTCGGCGTCAGCGTGGTCAACGCCCTTTCCGAGCGCGTCGAGGTCACCGTCTGGAAGGACGGGTTCGAATGGCGCCAGGCCTTCACCCGAGGCAAGCCCTTGGGGTCCATCGAAAAGCTGGGGCCGACCCGGAAGAAGGGCACTCAGATCCGCTTCACCCCCGACCCGGTGATCTTCGGCGACAACATCAACTTCCGCCCGGCCCGGCTCTATCGGATGGCGCGGTCGAAGGCCTATCTGTTCGGCGGCGTCGAGATCCGCTGGTCGTGCGATCCCGCCCGACTGCAGGACCAGACTCCGGCTGAGGCGACGTTCCGCTTCCCCAACGGCCTTGCCGACTTTCTGGCCGAGCGGATCAAGGACCTGGAGACCGTTACCCCCGAGCCGTTCGCTGGCCGCTGGTCGCGTCCGGGGGAGACCGGCAAGGTCGAGTGGGCCGTCGCCTGGACCCCCGCCGGCTTCGGCGAAGCCGACAGCTTCATGCAGTCCTACTGCAACACCGTGCCCACGCCCGAGGGCGGCACCCATGAAGCCGGCTTCCGCGCGGCGCTCACCCGCGGCCTCAAGCAGTATGCCGAGCTGACCGGCGAGAAGCGCGGCGCGATCATCACCGCCGATGACGTGGTCTCCCAGGCCGGCGCCCTGGTGAGCGTGTTCGTGGCCAACCCCGAATTCCAGGGCCAGACCAAGGAACGCCTCTCCTCCTCCGACGCCCAGAAGCTGGTGGAAAAGGCGCTGGCGGACCCTTTCGACCACTGGCTGACGGCACAGCCCAAAGCCGCCAGTGCGCTGCTGGAGTTCGTGGTCGAGCGCGCCGAGGAGCGCCTCAAGCGCCGCAAGGACAAGGAAGTCGCCCGGGCGTCCGCCACCCGCAAGCTGCGCCTCCCGGGCAAGCTGGCCGACTGCGCCGGCAAGTCCACCGATGGGACCGAGCTCTTCCTGGTCGAAGGCGACAGCGCCGGCGGCTCGGCCAAGCAGGCCCGCGACCGCAAGACCCAGGCGATCCTGCCGCTGCGAGGCAAGATCCTCAACGTGGCCTCGGCCACGGCTGACAAGTTCGGCGGCAACAAAGAGCTTTCCGACCTGCTGCTCGCCCTGGGCGCCCAGGCCGGGGCCAAGTACCGCGACGAGGACCTGCGCTACGACCGCATCGTGATCATGACCGACGCCGACGTCGACGGCGCCCACATCGCCAGCCTGCTGATCACCTTCTTCTTCCGCACCATGCCCGACCTGATCCGCGCGGGCCGCCTC
>JANPKX010000182.1:0-2503 GCA_031426235.1 Alphaproteobacteria bacterium
CCCCGGGGGCGGCGTGCGCTTCGGCGCTCGCACGGCCAAGTCCCGACGCTCCGCCTGTGACGACGGCTGCGATCGTTTTGTCGATCTTCATTGAAGGTTCCCCATTCTCGTCACTGCAACGCGTCGATATTGGCGCCGTCCTTGCCGGCAGCACCAGTGCTCAGTTTGTTGCGGCGACCGGGATGGACCATACGGTGACTCGACCCGCTACATGCGCCGCCGCTGACTAAGGGCCGCAGCGGGTCGCAAGGCGTCTCCGACCGCATGCCTGCCCGCAGGCATCGCCTCGCCGCCGCGACCGGTGGGCGCCTCAGACCCCGGCAGCGTGCCCGGCCTCACGGCCTCAAGCCAGCGTCCCGCCGGCTCAGCAGCCAGTACGTCACCGGCGTCGCCACCCGCGACAGCAGGGTCGAGGTGACCAGTCCGCCGATGATCGCGATGGCCAGCGGCGAGTAGAGCCCCGACTTCTCGAAGGCCAGCGGCAGTAGGCCGAAGATTGCCGTCACGGAGGTCAGCAGCACGGGCAGGAAGCGCACCTCGCCCGCCCGCTCGATGGCCTCGCGCAACGCCACGCCCTCGTGGCGCAGTTGCTCCGTGAAATCCACCAGCAGGATGGAATTCTTGATTTCGATGCCGATCAGGGCGATCAGCCCGATGGTGGCGGTGAACGAGAGCGAATAGCCGGTCGCCCACAGCGCCGCGACCGCGCCGAACAGGCCCAGCGGGATCACCCCCGCCACCACCAGCGCCGTGCGGAACCGCCCGAACTCCAGCACCAGCACAGCCAATATGCCCAGCACGGCCACCAGCACCGCCGCGCCCAGCCCCGCGAAGCTCTCCGACTGCGCCTCGGCCTGCCCGCCCAGCGACAGCGCGTAACCGGGCGGCAGCGCGATGTCCGCCTTGATCCGCCGGACCGCATCCTCCGTCACCGCCGAGGTCAGGAAGCCGGTCTGGGTCTGGCTGGTGATGGTCACCGAGCGCTGGCGGTCATAGCGGGTGATCTGCGCCGGGCTGGAGCGGAACCGGGGCTCGGCCACCGTGCCCAGCGCCGCCGACTGGCCCCCGCTCGTCGGCAGGTAGATCTCGCCCAGCGCCGACAGGTCGTTCCGGCCCTCCATGGGCAGGCGCACCCGCACCGGATAGTCGTCACCGTCCGGGTCGCGGAACCGCGCCGCGTCCTCGCCCGACAGCGCCAGCCGCGCGATCCGCCGCGCCGCGCCGGCCGGCACGCCGAGGGCCGCCGCCTTCCCCTCGTCAATCCCCAGGTCCAGGTCGGTGCGGTCCAGGCTCAGCGGGTTGTTCACGTCGCGCGCGCCGGGCGTCGCCTTCAGCACCGCCTCCGCCCGGGCTGCCAGGGCCTTCAGCACGCCCATGTCGCGGCCGCTGATCCGCACCGCGATGGGCGCGTCCACCGGCGGGCCGTTCTCGAACGTCACCAGGCTGATCCGCGCCCCGGGATAGCGGGCGAATTCGCCCCGCAGGTCATCCAGCACCCGCTCGCTGCGCCCCGGCTCCCAACCCTTCAGCGAGGCGAACACCTCGCCGTAGCTGGTCTGCGGCTGGCGCTGGGCCTGGTTGTAGAAGATCTGCGGATTGCCGCGCCCCACGTTGCCAGCGGTCCAGACGATCTCGGGCCGCTGCCTCAGCCGCCCCTCCACATAGGCGACCACCTGGTCCGTCCGCGCCAGCGACGAGCCCTGCGGCGTCTCCACCCGCACCAGGAACTGCGGCGAGTCCGCCGGCGGGAACAGGCTGGAGCCGATCGCCCCCAGCATCGGGACCACGGTGGCGCAGATCGCCCCGATGATCGCCAGCGTCACCCACGGCCGCACCAGCGCCCGGTGCAGCACCGGGGTATAGAGCCGGTGGATGCCCCCGTTCACCGCCCGCAGGATCGGGTTGCCCTCCGGGTCCTCGTTGCGCGACAGGAACCGGCTGGCCAGGAACGGGATGATGGTCAGCGACACGACCAGCGAGGCCCCTACCGTGCAGAGCACCGTCACCGGCAATGAGCGGATATAGCTCCCGGACCCGCCCGGCAGCGCCAGCAGCGGCAGGAAGGCGAACATCAGGCAGGCGGTGCAGCCGATCACCGCCAGCGCGATCTGGTTGGTGGCGGCGATGGCCGCCTCCGTCCGCGCCATGCCCATGCGGAGGTGGCGGGCGATGTTCTCGGTGACCACGATTGAATCGTCGACCAACAGGCCCAGCGAGAGGACGAAGCCGGCGATCGACAGCTGGTTCAGCGTGAAACCGAAGAACGCCAGCATCGACAGCCCCATCAGCAGGCTGAGCGGGATGGAGATGGCCACGACGAGGCCAGCGCGGAACCCGAGCGGCAGCAGAGTGACGAGCACCAGCGCCAGAGCGATTCCAAAATCGCGGAACAAATGCCCGAGCCGATAGGCGATGTTCTCCGCCTGGCTGAAGCCGCGCTCCAGCGTCACCCCGCCGGGCAGCGTTCTTTCGTAAGAGTCCAGCGTACGCTCGGCGGCGCGGA
>JANPKX010000183.1:0-2074 GCA_031426235.1 Alphaproteobacteria bacterium
CCCGCCTCACGACCGCCAATGGATCGTCGTGGACCTGGGCGTAACGTTCGGCGATCAGACCACGCCAGGCGTCGAGGTGATCCTGCCCGACCCCACCTTCATGGAGAAGAATGCCCACCGCCTGCTGGGTATCGTACTGACCCACGCCCATGAAGATCACATCGGCGCCGTGGCCCACCTATGGCCACGCATGAAGGCGCCGGTCTACGCCACGCCGTTCACCGCCTTCATCCTGCGTGAGAAGCTGCGCGAGGCGGACCTGCTGGACCAGGTGGACATCACGGAAGTGCCCCTGGGCGGGACCATCGAACTGGGTCCGTTCAAGCTGGACCTGATCACGCTGACCCACTCGATCCCCGAGCCGAATGGCCTGGCGATCCGTACGCCCCTGGGCACCATCCTGCACACCGGCGACTGGAAGATCGACCCCGACCCGCTGCTGGGCGGCCCCACCGACATCGACGCTCTGCGCAGACTCGGCGACGAGGGCGTGCTGGCCATGGTGTGTGATTCCACCAATGTGTTCGTGGACGGTCATGCCGGGTCCGAGGCCGATGTGCGCGAGACCCTCGTCCCGTTGATCGGGACGCTGAAGGGCAAGGTCGCCGTCGCCTGCTTCGCCTCGAACGTCGCCCGAATGGACAGCGTGATCCGGGCCGCGGAGGCCAACGGGCGGCAGGTCTGCCTGGTGGGCCGCTCGATGCACCGGATGGCGGCGGCCGCAAAGTCGGTGGGGCTGATGGCCGACATCAAGCCGTTCATCGACGACACGACCGCCAAGCGCCTGCCCGGTCATGCCGTGCTCTACCTTTGCACGGGCAGCCAGGGCGAGCCGCGCGCGGCGCTGTCGCGAATTTCCGAGGGCACACATCCGCATGTGAAGCTGGGGGCGGGGGATGCCTGCGTCTTTTCCAGCCGCGTGATCCCGGGGAACGAGATCCCGATCCGCAATCTGCAGAACCGGCTCACCGAGGGCGGCGTGCGGCTCTATACCGAGCGCGATCACCCGGGCATCCACGTCTCGGGCCACCCCTGCCGCGATGAGCTGGCCCAGATGTACGCCTGGGCGCGGCCGACCATCGCCGTGCCGACGCATGGCGAGCGCCGCCACCTGATGGAGCACGCCGCCTTCGCCCGCGATCTGCAGGTGCCGCAGCAGGTGACGCCCCGCAACGGCGACATGGTGCGCCTGGCCCCTGGCCGGGCCGAGATCATCGACGAGGTCCAGGCCGGGCGGCTCTATGTCGACGCCGGGGTGGTGACGCCCGAGAACGGCGATGCCCTGCGCGAGCGGCGGCATGCGGCGTTCAACGGGGTGCTCGCCGTCTCCGTGGTGCTGGACGAGCGCGGGCGGATTCTATCAGGCCCCCAGGTCCGGGCGCTTGGCCTGCCGACCGACAATGAGGACCACCTGGACGACGTGCTCAACGACCTTGCCGACGAGGCGGAGACCTCGCTGAAGCGGCTGAAGGGTGATGACCTGGAGCAGGACGAAGCCATCGAGAAGGCCATCTCGCGCGGCGTCAAAAAGGCCAGCCAGCGGATCTGGGGCCGGCGGCCTGTGGTGGAGACGACGGTGCTGCGGGTCTGAGGGGCACCTTGTTCCGTCGTTACTCCGCTCATCCCGGCGAAAGCCGGGAACCAGATGGGCGATCTCTGACCTGACTGTGTGCTGCTGAGCGGGTCCGGACGGACGCAGCGCCATACGATCTGGGTCCCGGCTTTCGCCGGGATGAGCGGTTTCTATCTGGACCCCAAACTCAACCCATCGATCTCCGCTAATTCTGCGGCGCTGAACGGCCCTGCAGCCTCAGCCAAGACGCACTGGGCGAGCTCGGCCCGGGTCTTCACGCCCAGCACCACCGTGTCGATATTCGGCATGCTCAGGGCGTAACGGTGGGCGATCAGCGCCGGATCTGCGCCCCAGCGCGCGCAGAGGGCGCGGAAGGGGGCGGCGCGGGCGTAGTCGGTGTTGTCAGGGCTGTTCGGCCGCAGTTCGCGATCGACCGCGAGCGTGAGGGCGCCGGCTTGGACCGCGCGGATGCCCATGACGCCGCAGCTTGCAGCCTTCGCG
>JANPKX010000184.1:0-5192 GCA_031426235.1 Alphaproteobacteria bacterium
GCTGGCCGCGCCGAGCGCCGTCGAGTTGGCGATCGCCTGCTCTTCGTCGGACATCTCCGCCATAACATCGGCGAACAGGGGCGTGGAGAGGTAGCGCTCGCCGGTGTCAGCCAGCATGCACAGGATGTTGGAGCCCGGCGCGGCCTCGGCCGCGACCTTCAGCGCACCGGCGAAGGTCGCCCCGGACGTGATCCCCACAAAGATGCCCTCGGTCTTGGCGAGATCCTGGCTGCAACGAATGGCGTCCGGACCCGAGATCGCCAGGACGCGGTCGATGACCTTCAGGTCCATGGCCTGTTCGGTGATCAACGGCAGGAAGTCGGGCGTCCAGCCCTGCATCGGGTGGGGCGTCCAGGCCGGGTGACCGCCTTCGGGCGATCCGTCCGGCTTGCGCGGCTGGCGTTGCCCGCTGGCCATCAACTGCGCCGTTTCAGGTTCACAGACGACGATGCGGGTGTCGGGGCTCTCCTTCGCCAAGACGCGGGCGACGCCTTGCAGGGTGCCGCCGGTGCCGTAGCCGACGACCCAGTAGTCAAGCCGCTCCCCCTGGAAATCTCCTAGGATCTCGCGCGCCGTGGTGCGCTCGTGGACATCAGGGTTGGCGGGGTTCTCGAACTGGCGGGCCATGAACCACCCGTGCTTCTGCGCGAGCTCCTGCGTCTTGGCGATCATGCCCGTGGCCTTGAGGGCCGCTGGCGTCAGCACGACCTTGGCCCCCAGGAACCGCATCAGCTTGCGCCGCTCGATGCTGAAGCTCTCGGCCATGACCACGACCAGCGGATAGCCCTTCTGGGCGCAGACCATGGCCAGGCCGATGCCCGTGTTGCCGCTGGTCGCCTCGATGACGGTCTGGCCCGGCTTGAGTTCGCCGGATGCCTCCGCCGCCTCGATGATCCCGAGCGCCAGGCGATCCTTCACCGAGCCGAGCGGATTGAAGGCTTCCACCTTGACCCAGAGGTTCACGTGGGCGGGAGCCAGCTTGTTGATCCGCACGACCGGCGTGCGGCCGATGGTCTCGAGGATGTTCGCATAGCGCGTCATGGGATCTCCTGGAGCAGGCCGAGCGAGAGCAGCGCTCTTCTAGCAGCCCTGGGGGCGGCCCCTGAAGGCCGCGTTAGATGGCCTTGCCCATCCGCACCAGCGGCACAGCCGCGCCGCCCCGATCGTCGCTGAGGGTTTCGAGGTCGGTATAGCCGCATTGGCTGTAGAGGGCGCGGCCGGAGAGGGTGGCCATCAGTTCCAGGCGTTGGAAGCCTTCGGCCTGGGCGGCTTGTTCGCACAAGGCCAGGATCAGGCGTCCGACGCCCCGCCGGGCGAAGTGCGGGTGGGTGTACATGGCGCGGACCCGGGCCGCGTCGGTGGCAGGGTCGAGCAGGGCGGCGTTGCGCCCCGGTGTGTGGTCGCCCCCATAAAGGGTCGCGCGGCGGCTCCAACCGCCACACCCTGCGACGGCGCCATCCTGGACGACGAGAAAGTAGGTTCCATCCGCCACCAGTTGGCGATCCAGACCCATGATGGCGCGGCTGGACGCGATCTGGTCCGCGTTGAGAAAGCCGCGCTGGAGTTCGCCGATCGCCGCGTCCATCACCGCGCTCAGCGCCGGAAGGTCGGCGTCGACGGCCAGCCTGCTCGTCAGCGCCATGCGGCTATTCTGCGGCCCGGGGGATGTCGTCGGCCCCATAGAGCTTGGGTTCGCCCCGCTCAGCCCGCTT
The DNA here is from genome assembly GCA_031426235.1 of Alphaproteobacteria bacterium. Classification (GTDB taxonomy): domain Bacteria; phylum Pseudomonadota; class Alphaproteobacteria; order Caulobacterales; family Caulobacteraceae; genus Phenylobacterium. Next base: position 1,713 of record JANPKX010000184.1, read on the forward strand.
CCGGCGTCCCGGCAGGAGACGATCCCGCAGCCAGACGAAGCGCGCCGAATAGACCTTGGGCGCGGCCAGCATGACCGGCGTTAGTACCAGCGTCAGCAGCGTGGCGAACGACAGGCCCCAGACCACGGCGGCGGAGAGCTGGACCCACCATTCCGACCCCGGCGCCTTGTATTCCATGTGGAAGTTGCGGAAATCGGGGTGAATCTGAAACATCAGGGGAAGGAGCCCCGCCACGGTCACGAGGGTGGTGAGCAGCACCGGACGGAACCGTTGGGCGGCTGCCCGCACCGCCGCCTCGTCCGCCGAATAGCCGCCGCGTTTGAGCTGGTAATAGGTGTCGACCAGCACGATATTGTGGCCGACGACGACGCCGAACAGCGCCACCACGCCTGTGCCCAGCATGATCACGCTGATGTAGTCGAACGTATGGGCCAGGTTCACCTGGACGCCCAGCAGCACCCCCGCCGTGGACAGCACCACCGCCGAAAGCGTGACGAGCACGCCGTAGAAGCTGTTGAACTGCCACAGCAGGATGACCGACATCATGAAGATCGAGGCGACGATCGCGACCGCGAAGAACTTGGCCGCCTCCGCGCCTTCTTCATCGGCCCCGACGAACTTGGCGGTGACGGCGGGGTCGGTGAGCGTCTTGGCCAGCCAGGGCTTGAGGTCCGTGATCTTCTGGTTGCCGGCGACGCCCGGCATGGTGTTGGCCTGGACCACGACCAGTCGCTGGCCTTCGCGCCGCTGAATCTGGGTCACCTGCTGGGCCGGGACGCGCTTGATGAAGTAGCTGGCCGGGACCGCGCCCTGGGCAGTGGTGATCTTGAGCTGCTCGATTGCCGCGATGTTCCGCGCGTTGGCGGGGAAGCGGACACGGATATCCAACTCGTCCTCGGCGTCGTCCGGGCGGAAGCGGCCCATCAACACGCCCCCGGTCAGGAACTGGATCGTTTGACCCACCGACAGTACGTCGACGCCGTAGCGGCCCGCGGCTTCGCGGTCGACCGCCAGGTTCCACTCGATGCCGGGCGAGGTTCGGTTGTCCTCCAGTTCGATCAACTGTGGATCCGCCGCGAGCTTGGCCTTGACCGTGTCGGCGGCGACATCCAGCGCGACGGGGTCGTGGCTCTGCAGCTGGACCTGGATGTCCTTGCCGACAGGCGGTCCCCCTTGGGGCAGGCGCACCTCGACCTGCATACCGGGGACGTCTTTCACGCGCTCGCGGATGGCGTCCACGATGTCCATGCCGTCAAGGCCCAGGCCCTTGCGGACCTCGTAGTCCTCGAAGTCGACGCGGATGCGGCCGATGGTGTCGTTCGGCGCCGAATTGGGACCACCGTTCGAGGTGAAGCCGCCGGCCCGCACGTACATCGAGTGCACGCCCTTCAAGCCCACCAGACGGGCCTCGACCTGCTTGACCAACTCGTCCTGGGCGTCGGGCGAAAGATTGCCCCGCGCCTTGATGTAGACCTGCACGTCCTCGGGGTCCTGGCGCAGGAAGAACTCAGTGGCATGCTTGGTATTGCCGAACCAGACGAAGATCGCGACGACGATGGCGAGCGCGGCCAGCATGGTGCGCGAGGGATGGCGGCCCAGCACCGTCAGCATGCGCGCATACCAGCCCATGAACCCGCTCATCTCGCGCGGATCGCCATGCTCGGACTTCATGATCTCGGCCAGGTGCGCCTCATCGACCTGCGCCTTGCGCCCGAAGATCGAGCCCAGGGCCGGCGTGAAGATGAGGGCCACGAAGATCGAGGCGCCCAGCACGAAGAACAGGGTCAGCGGCAGAAAGCTCATGAACTTGCCGGCGATCGAGTTCCAGAACAGGAACGGCAGGAAGGCGCACAGCGTGGTCAGGGTGCCGTTCACCACGGGCCAGAACATCCGCTTGCCGGCGGCCGCGAAGGCCTCCTCCTTGGGCATGCCCTCGGCCATCTTCCGGTCGGCGTACTCGACGACGACGATGCCGCCATCGACCAGAATGCCCACCGCCAGCACCATGCCGAACATCACCATCTGGTTGAGGGTGATGCCCATGCCGTTGATCATCAGGAAGGCGAGCAGGAAGCAGGCTGGAATGGCCGCGCCCACCATCAGGCCCTGGCGGATGCCCAGGCTGGCCACAATGATCATCATCACCAGCAGGCTGGCCGAGATCAGGCCGCCTTCCAGCACGTTGAGGGTGCGGGCGATGAAGTCGCTCTCGTCAAAAATGTAGTCCGTTTGGACGGTGGAGGGCCACCGCTTGGCTTCCTGTTCCGTGACCGTCTTGATGGCCTGAACGGTCTCCAGCACATTGGATCCGCCACGCTTGGAGACCTCCAGCGAGAAGGCGGGCTGGCCGTTGTAGCGGCTGATGGCGCCGGCTTCCTTGAAGGTGCGCCGCACCTCGCCGATATCGCCCAGGGTCACCAGCCGGTCGCCGTTCCTCTTGATCGGCAGGGCCAGGATATCCTCCGGCCGTTCCACCACGCCGGGCACCTTGACCGCGAACTGGCCTGCGCCGGAACGCAGGTTGCCGGCGGGGACGAGCTGGTTGTTGCGGCCGATCACCTGGGCTATTTCGCCGGTGGTGACGTTGTAGGCCTCCATCCGTAGCGGATCGATGGTGACTTCGAGCACCTCCTCGCGCCCGCCGCTCATGAACACTTCCAGGACCCCGGGCGTGGCCTCCAGGCGCTCTTTCAGGCTCTGGGTCACGGCGAACAGCTCGCGCTCGGGGGCTGCGCCGTACAGCATGATCCCGATCACCGGCTGGCCCGAGAAATTCTGCTCCTCAATGATGGGTTCTTCGGCATCCGGCGGGAACTTGCCGCGGGCCAGGTCGACCTTGGCCCGGACATCGGCCAGAGCCTTGTCCTTGCTGAAGTCGGCTTCGAATTCCAGCGTCACGATGGCCGCGTTCTGGCGCGCCACCGCGTTCATCTTCTTCACGCCCTGGATGGTCTGGAGCTCCAGTTCCATCGGCTTGACCAGCAGCCGCTCGGCGTCCTCCGGCGAGACGCCGGGGTAGGGGACGATCACGGACACATAGGGCAGGTCGATGTCCGGATTGGCTTCCCGGGGCATCGAGAGATAGGCGAAGAAGCCGAAGATCGCGGCCACGAAGGTCACGCCCAGCACGACCTTGCGCCGCTTGATGGCTCCGTCGATCAGGGCGCCGATCATCCGATATCTCCTTCAGCCGCCGACGCTATCGCGCCTGGGCGACACGAACCTTCTGGCCATCGGCCACGAACGACTGGCCCACGGTGATCAGGCTGACCGCGCCGGAAAGGCCGCTGACCCAGACGCCCTCTGGCGTCTCTTCCAGGACCGTGACCGGCGCGAAGGCCACCTGACCGTCCTGGACATAGCGCACGCCCTGACGGCCGGCCGCATCCAGCACGAGGGAAGAGACCGGCACGCGATGGGCCGCGCCCGCGCCCGCGCCGATGCGCAGTTCCGCAGACAGGCCCGAACGGGTGCTGAGCG
>JANPKX010000185.1:0-2723 GCA_031426235.1 Alphaproteobacteria bacterium
GGCGGCGTCCGCGCCGAACTGGTCCTGCGCCTGGCTCTGGCGTCCGGCGCGCGGGGCATGGTCGGCGGCCAGATGATCGACATGCTGGGGGTGCGCGAGGACTTGGGCGGCGTGGCGCGAATGCAGCGATTGAAGACCGGCGCCCTGATCACCTGCGCCTTCGAGCTGCCTCTGGTGCTGGCCCACGCCCAGGAGGGCGAGCGCCACGCCCTCGTCGCCTTCGCCCACGACCTGGGCCTGGCCTATCAGATCGTCGACGACCTGCTCGACGCCGAGGGCGATCCGGCCGCCATGGGCAAGGCGGCGGGCAAGGACGCGGCGGCCGGCAAGACCACCTTCGTGACCCTGCTGGGCGTGGAGGCCGCCCGGGAGCGGCTCAGCCTGCTCAGCAATCAGACGAAATCTCATCTGGACCCCTTCGGCCCCCGGGCGGAATTCCTACGGGCGAGCGTCGATTTCGTGCTAGAGCGCAGCCAGTAAATTTGAGGACGTCCCGCGTTCCATGCCCCCCGTTACCCCCCTGCTCGACACCGTCTCCTCGCCCGCCGACACGCGCGGCTTGAGCATGCCGCAGCTGCGCCAACTGGCCGACGAGCTGCGGGCCGAGACGATCGATGCGGTGTCCCAGACGGGCGGCCACCTGGGCGCCGGCCTGGGGGTGGTTGAGCTGACCGTCGCCCTGCACCACGTCTATGAGACGCCGGACGACATCCTGATCTGGGACGTCGGCCACCAGGCCTATCCGCACAAGATCCTCACCGGCCGGCGCGAGCGCATCCGCACCCTGCGCCAGGGCGGCGGCCTGTCGGGCTTCACCAAGCGCTCCGAGAGCGAATACGACCCCTTCGGCGCGGCCCATGCCGCCACCTCGATCAGCGCCGCCCTGGGCTTCGCCGCCGCTAGAGACGCCAAGGGCCAGGACAACAAGGTGGTCGCCGTCATCGGTGACGGCTCGATGAGCGCCGGCATGGCCTACGAGGCCATGAACAACGCCTGCGAGACCACCCGGCAGCTCACCGTCATCCTCAACGACAACGACATGTCGATCGCCCCGCCGGTGGGCGGCATGAGCGCCTACATGGCGCGACTGGTCTCGGGCGGCGGCTATCAGTCGCTGCGCAACCTGGGCAAGGCGGTCTCGAAAGCCTTCCCCAAGCCCCTGCAGGTGGCCGCGCGCAAGGCCGAGGAATATGCCCGCGGCATGGTGACGGGCGGCACCTTCTTTGAGGAGTTGGGCTTCTACTACGTCGGCCCGATCGACGGGCATGACATGGACGCCCTGGTCAATGTGCTGAAGAACGCGCGCAAGATCGACGACCGGCCCGTGCTGATCCATGTGGTCACGCAAAAGGGCAAGGGCTATGGCCCCGCCGAAAGCGCCGCCGACAAGCATCACGCCGTGGTCAAGTTCGACGTGGTCACCGGTCAGCAGACCAAGGCCCAGGCCGCCGCGCCGCAATACACCAAGGTCTTTGCCCAGGAGCTGATCAAGCAGGCCGAGCGCGACGACAAGATCGTGGCGATCACGGCGGCTATGCCGTCCGGCACCGGCCTGGACGTGTTCGGCCAGCGGTTCCCGACCCGCACCTTCGACGTCGGCATCGCCGAGCAGCATGCCGTGACCTTCGCCGCGGGCCTGGCCGCCGACGGCATGAAGCCGTTCTGCACCATCTATTCGACCTTCCTGCAGCGCGGCTACGACCAGGTGGTCCACGACGTGGCGATCCAGGGCCTGCCGGTCCGCTTCGCCATCGATCGCGCCGGACTGGTCGGCGCCGACGGGGCCACGCACGCCGGCTCCTTCGACATCGGCTTCCTGGGCGCCCTGCCGGGCATGGTGCTGATGGGCCCGTCCGACGAGGCCGAGCTGGCACACGCCGTCGCCACCGCCGCCGCCATCGACGACCGCCCCTCGGCCTTCCGCTATCCGCGCGGGGAGGGGACCGGCGTCGCCATTCCCGACCTGGCCGCGCCGTTCGAGATCGGCAAGGGCCGCATCGTGCGCGAGGGCACGGCCGTGGCGATCCTCTCCTTCGGCACGCGGCTGGGCGAAGCGCTCAAGGCCGCCGACTTGCTGGCCGCGCGCGGCCTGTCAGCGACCGTGGCCGACGCCCGCTTCGCCAAGCCGCTGGACATCGACCTGCTGCTGCGCCTGGCCCGCGAGCACGAGGCGCTGATCACGGTCGAGGAAGGCTCGGTCGGCGGCTTCGGCGCGTTCGCCCTGCACGCCCTGGCCCAGCACGGCGCGTTGGACCGCGGCCTGAAGGTCCGCACGCTGACCCTGCCCGACATCTTCCAGGACCACGACAAGCCGGACGCCATGTACGCCCTGGCCGGCCTCGACGCCGACGGCATCGTCCGCTGCGCCTTGGCCGCCCTAGGCGTGGACAATGCGACAGCGGCGGGGCGGCGGGCCTAAGCCGTCGCGAACCTGGCCAGCCGGTTGCGGATGATGTCGTCCGCCTCGGCCATGATGCTGTCGATCAGTTCCTTGCAGGTCGGGATGTCGTGGATCAGCCCCACCACCATGCCGCAGGACCAGGCGCCGGCGTCCATGTCGCCGTCCTGCATGACCTTCGGATAGACCCCTGCCACCTCGGCGATGATGTCCTCGAACTTCATGTTGGCGCCGAGTTCCTTCTCCTTCACCAGCAGGCGCTCGACGGCGCTGTTGGTCAGCACGCGCTCGGTGTTGCGCAGCGGGCGCATGACCAGGCGGGTGT
>JANPKX010000186.1:0-8192 GCA_031426235.1 Alphaproteobacteria bacterium
CCTGCGCAAGCAGGATCTGATGTTTGCGATCCTCAAGGAACTTGCCGAAGATGGTGAGCAGATCATGGGGCTCGGCACCATCGAGGTTTTGCCCGACAGTTTCGGTTTCCTGCGTTCGCCCGAGGCGAACTATCTGGCAGGTCCTGACGACATTTACGTCTCACCGAACATGGTCCGCCAGTTCGGTCTGCGCACCGGTGACACCGTCGAAGGCGAAATCCGCGCGCCCAAGGATGGCGAGCGCTATTTTGCGTTGACCAAGGTCATGAAGATCAACTTTGATGACCCCGACGCCGTGCGTCACCGCGTCAATTTCGACAACTTGACCCCGCTTTATCCCGATGAGAAACTGACACTCGATTCGCATGATCCGACGGTCAAGGACAAGTCGGCACGCGTGATCGATATCGTCAGCCCGCAGGGCAAGGGCCAGCGCGCCCTAATCGTTGCGCCGCCGCGCACGGGTAAGACGGTGCTGCTGCAGAATATCGCCCGCGCAATTACCGAAAACCATCCCGAGGTTTTCCTGATCGTTCTGTTGATCGACGAACGGCCCGAGGAAGTTACCGACATGCAGCGTTCGGTGAAGGGCGAGGTTGTGTCCTCGACCTTTGACGAACCCGCCACCCGTCACGTCCAGGTTGCCGAAATGGTCATCGAAAAGGCCAAGCGTCTGGTCGAGCACAAGCATGATGTCGTCATTCTACTCGACTCGATTACGCGTCTCGGCCGTGCCTACAACACGGTCGTGCCATCGTCAGGTAAGGTCCTGACAGGTGGCGTCGATGCGAACGCCTTGCAACGCCCGAAGCGCTTCTTTGGCGCGGCGCGGAACATTGAGGAAGGCGGTTCGTTGTCGATCATCGCAACAGCGCTGATCGATACCGGCAGCCGTATGGACGAGGTCATCTTTGAGGAATTCAAGGGTACAGGGAACTCGGAAATCGTGCTTGACCGCAAGGTCGCGGACAAGCGGATCTATCCGGCCATCGACGTGCTGAAGTCCGGCACCCGCAAGGACGAGCTGATCACCGACAAGGCCATCCTTCAGAAGACCTACATCCTGCGCCGTATCCTCGCGCCGATGGGGGCCCAGGACGCCATCGAGTTTCTGTTGGATAAGCTGCGTAACTCCAAAACCAACGACGAGTTCTTCCAGTCCATGAACACCTAGATCGAGGGGCCTTGCGATGATCAGGATTTATGGCGTCGGGGCCGCGCGCTCGCGACGGGTGATCTGGACCTGTGAGGAGGTTGGCGCGGCCTACGAGGTCGTCGCCCTCTCGATGCCGACGCGGGTGCATCATCCCGAGTTTCTCGAGTTGAGCCCCGCAGGCGCGCTGCCGGCGATCGAGGATGACGACGTACGGATGATCGAGAGCCTGGCGATCTGCGAATACATCGCGCGCAAGCACGACAGCGACCTGATCCCCGCCCCGGGCGAGGCGGGCTACACGGACTATCTCCAGTATCTGTCGTTCGGAGAGTCGACGCTGGCTGCCCCGCTGACCTGGGTGCGCCGGTTTGGCTCCGAGTTTCCGAAGGCCGCTGAGATGGGTCGAGAGGCGTTCTCGCAGCGCCTAGCCGTGATCAGCCGAGCCCTGAAGGATGGCCGCCCCTATCTGGCTGGCGATCGGCTTACCCTGGCGGATATTTCTGTCGGATACACGCTGGGTCTGGCGCGACTGTTCGAGGTCGGCGACCTGATCCCGGAGGACGTCGTCGCCTACGAAGGTCGCCTGAAATCGCGACCGGCCTACGAGCGGGCCTACGCGGCCTGACCAGGTAGCACTGATCACCTATCGGCGTTCTGGTGTTTCACGTGAAACAACGTGGTTTCACCCGTCGACCGAGACCAGCCCGTTACACCCTGACCGGGAGCTCAAGGGATCAGCAGGCTCGCACCGACTGTCGCACGGCTTTCGAGCGCCTCGTGGGCGGCGCGCGCCTCCGTCAATGCGAAGGTCTGGCCGATTTCGATCTGGATCTTGCCCGAGGCCACCATGCCGAACACCAGGGCGGCGCTTTCATCGAGCTCGGCCTCGGTCACCACATAGTCGAACAGTGTGGGACGGGTGAGATAAACGGAGCCCGCAGCGGCTAACCGGCCCGGGGCGAACGGGGGCACGGGTCCAGACGCATTGCCGAAGCTGACCAAGAGCCCTCGACGCGCAAGGCTGGCCAACGATCCTTCGAAGGTGTCCTTTCCCACAGAGTCGTAGACCACCGGCACGCCCGCGCCGCCGGTGATCCGGCGAACTTCCGCCGCGACATCGGCCTCGCGGTAGAGGATTACATGATCGGCGCCCAAGGCCCGCGCCTTCTCCGCCTTCTCCGCCGAGCCGACGGTGGCGATGACCGTGGCGCCGATAGCCTTCAGCCACTGCGTCATGATCTGGCCGACGCCGCCCACCGCGGCATGGACGAGCACGGTCTCCCCGGATTTTACCGTATAGGTCCGGCGCACGAAGGCTTCGGTTGTCATGCCTTTCAGCAGTATGGCCGCCGCGACTTCGGTGGAGATGGCTTCAGGGATCGGAACGGCGCGGTCCGCGCGCACCAGGCTGGCGTCGGCATAGGCGCCGCCGGCCGCATGCGTCACGGCCCGGTCGCCGACCCGGAACCGGGTCACGCCCTCGCCGATAGCCTCGACGACCCCCGCCGCCTCCCCGCCGGGGATCGCGGGGAGCGTGACGGGGTAAAGCCCCGTCCGCTGGTACGTCTCGATGAAATTGATACCGACGGCCTGATGCCGCAGCCGGATCTGGCCTGGCCCAGGTTCCGGCAAAGGCATGTCAACGAGGCGAAGCACATCCGGCCCACCGGTCGTCTCGAACTGGATCGCACGCATGGCTTCGGGTCCTTCTGTCCAGGGCTGGTATAGGCTACTAGCCCACAGGCCGCGTCACGACCATAAGGTGAGGCAGCCTGGAGGAAACAGCATGAAGATGACCATTGAGGTCGATTGTACGCCGGAGGAAGCGCGGCGATTCATGGGCCTGCCCGACGTGAGCGGCCTGAATGATCATCTTGTCGGCGAGATGACTAAGCGGATCGACGCCAATATCAATCTGCTGAACCCCGAGGACTTCATGAAGAACTGGATGGCGTTCGGCACGGGCGCCCAGGAGCAGTTCCGCAAGTTCATGGACGTCGCCACGCCTCGCAAATGACGGACACCATCTTTGCGCCCGCCACGGCCGCCGGACGCTCGGCGGTGGCGGTCGTGCGGATATCCGGACCCCGTAGCCTGGCGGCCCTGGAGGCCGTCGCGGGGCCAGCGCCCTCCGCGCGGTGCGCGAGCCTCCGAACCCTCCGTGACGGCGGGCACGCGGCGATCGATCGCGGCCTGGTGCTCTATTTTGCCGCGCCGGACAGCTACACCGGGGAGGACGCCGCCGAGTTTCACGTGCACGGCGGGGTAGCGGTTATCGAGGCGCTTGTGGCTCGCCTCAGCAACCTGGGGCTACGATTGGCCGAGCCCGGCGAGTTTACACGTCGCGCATTCGAGAATGGCAAACTGGATCTGGCCCAGGCGGAGGGCGTCGCCGACCTGATCGATGCGGAGACCGAAGCCCAGCGGCGGCAGGCTCTGGCGCAGCTGGGCGGCCGGCTGTCAGGCGTCCAAGCCCGGTGGGCCGCCGCTCTGATCGAAGCCCTGGCCTTGCTGGAGGCAGCCGTCGATTTTCCTGACGAGGCGTTGCCCGCGGATGTCGCGGCGCGGGCGCGGCCCGTTCTCGAGACCCTTGGCGGCGAACTGCGCGCGGCAGCTCGAGACGCAGAGCGGGGCGAGCGGGTGAGGGAGGGCTACCGGATCGCCCTGGTGGGCGCCCCCAACGCCGGAAAGAGTACGCTTCTGAATGCCTTGACTGGCCGCGACGCCGCCATCGTGACGTCCATCCCGGGCACCACTCGGGATATCATCGAGGTTCCGGTGATCTGGGGCGGCTACCGCGTGTTGCTGGCCGACACGGCAGGCTTGCGAACCACCAACGACGAGATCGAGGCCGAGGGCGTGCGGCGCGCCCTGGCCTGGGCCGAGAGCGCCGACCTGAGGGTCTGGCTCGCGGATGGCCAGGACCCAGACGCCAGCTTCGAAGGCGCCGCCCCCGACGATGTGCGCCTCGTGACCAAACGAGATCTGGGCGACGGCCCGCCAGGGCTCGCCGGCGAATCCTTCACCACCCGCAGCCCCAACGATCTGGCCTGGTTGCAACGCGACCTCACCCAGCGTGTCGTCGCGGCACTGGCGGGGGAGGAGCTGCCGACGGCGACCCGTCTGCGACACCGCCACCTCCTGGTCGAGGCCGCCGATCGCGTCGAAAATGCCCTGTTGCATGACGAGCGCCTTGAGCTCGCCGCCGAGGACGTGCGGCTTGCCGCCCGCGCGCTGGACCGCATAACCGGCCGCATCGATCCGGAGCACGTTCTGGGCCGAATCTTCGCGACGTTCTGCATCGGGAAGTAGACCGGCGCGAGCGACGGCTGCACCATGCCTTTCTCGAACCTAGAGACGACCAAGTGCACCCGTCAGAAAGGGCGATCTTCATAGCCTTGCCTGTTTCACGTGAAACAAGCCGGCCTTTGGCCTATATGCCGGGGCATGACCTGGGACGTGATCATCATCGGCGGCGGCCACGCCGGTTGCGAGGCGGCGGCAGCCTCGGCACGGTATGGCGCGCGTACCCTGCTGCTCACGCACAAGCTCGAAACCATCGGTGAAATGAGCTGCAATCCCGCCATCGGCGGATTAGGAAAGGGTCATCTGGTCCGTGAGATCGACGCGCTCGATGGAGTGATGGGCAGGCTGGCCGACGTGGCCGGCATTCAGTTCCGGATGCTGAACCGCTCGAAGGGCGCCGCGGTCCGCGGTCCGCGCAGCCAGATCGACCGCAAGCTCTACCGCGAGGCCATGCAGGCTGAACTTTCGGCCACACCGAACCTCAGCCTCCGCGCCGAGGCGGTCGAGGATCTGATCGTCGACATCCACGGCCGGGTCGAAGGCGTAGTCGGCGCCTCCGGGGCGACCTACGCCGCGGGTGCGGTCGTGCTGACAACCGGAACATTCCTGAAGGGGGTCATTCATCAGGGCGAGACCCGGACGCCCGCAGGTCGCCTGGGCGATGCGCCGGCCGTTGGCCTCGCGGACCGGCTCTATGCGTCCGGTCTCGCGATGGGCAGGCTCAAGACCGGCACCCCGGCCCGCCTGGACGGGTCCACGATTGCGTGGGAGCGCCTGGAGATGCAGGCTGCGGACGAAGAGCCGGTTCCATTCTCGTTCCTGACTGCGGCGATCACGACGCCGCAGGTGGCGTGCGGCATCACCTGGACTACCGAAGAGACCCACCGGATCATCGCTGAGCGGCTGGACGAGAGCGCCGTCTACGGCGGACGGGTCTCCGGCCGTGGTCCGCGCTACTGCCCCTCGATCGAGGACAAGGTGGTGCGGTTCCGAGACAAGACCCAGCACCAGATCTTCCTGGAGCCTGAGGGGCTGACGGACGACACCGTGTATCCGAACGGGATCTCCACCTCAGTCTCCACAGAAACCCAGGACCTGTTCCTCCGGACCATTCCAGGACTGGAGTCCGTTCGGGTGCGGCGGCATGGCTATGCGATCGAGTACGACTACGTCGATCCGCGCGAACTCTATCCGACGCTGGAGGTGAAACGCCTGCCCGGCCTCTATCTTGCCGGCCAGATCAACGGCACTACCGGCTACGAAGAAGCGGCGGCCCAGGGCCTGGTCGCGGGGTTGAACGCCGCGCGCGCAACTGCGGGTGCGGCGCCGGTCGAGTTCGCCCGGGACGAGGCCTACATCGGGGTGTTGATCGACGACCTTGTCACCAAGGGCGTGACCGAGCCGTATCGCATGTTCACAAGTCGCGCAGAATTCCGCCTCACCCTGCGGGCCGACAACGCTGACCAGAGGTTGACGCCGAGAGGCCTCGAGCTGGGCGCCGTCGGCGCGGATCGGGGCGCAAGGTTCAGGGCTAAGGCCGGGGCGCTGGCTCAGGCGCGAGCCAAGGCGCACGCCTTGACCTTGACCCCCGCCGCCGCGGCGAAGGTCGGTCTACCGGTCAAGGCTGACGGACAACGCCGCAACGTACTGGATCTGCTCGCTTATCCGACCATCGGCCTTGATGACCTGGCGCGGATCTGGCCGGAATTGGGGCACTGGAGTCCGGAGGTGCGTGAGCAGGTCGAGATCGATGCGGCCTACGCCGGCTATCTGGACCGCCAGACGGCGGACGTCGACGCCTTCCGCCGAGACGAAAATCTGCGTCTCCCGGTTGAGCTGGACTATGGGGCGATCGGCGGCCTTTCCAACGAAGTCCGCGAGAAGCTGGAGCGGGTGCGCCCGATGACGCTCGGCCAAGCCGCGCGGATCGAGGGCGTTACCCCCGGCGCGCTCACCGCCCTGCTGGCTCACGTCCGCCGGCGCGCGGCATAATGAGCAACTTGCGTACGCCAAACCGTGTCATGGATGCCGACAGTTTCGCCCGCGCCGCGAAGGCGACGCCCGCGCAGATGGCGGACATCACCCGGTTCCTCGATCTCCTGACCGTCCGGAATGAAGTGATGAACCTGGTCGGCCCGGCGACGATCCCCGACTTCTGGAACCGCCACGCTTGGGACTCGGCGCAGTTGCTGCGTTTGGCCCCAGACGCCCTCACTTGGGCTGACCTGGGCGCGGGCGCGGGCTTCCCGGGTTTGGTATTGGCCATACTGGGCAAGGGACGCCCTGGCTTCCATGTGCATCTCGTGGAGAGCATGACCAAGCGCTGCCGCTTCCTTACAGAAATCGTGGAGGAACTCACCTTGCCCGCCACCGTCCATAACGTCCGGGCGGAAAACCTGGCGTTGACGGTGGATATCGTCACTGCGCGGGCTTGCGCCCCGCTTCACCGCCTGTTCGGGTATGCCCGGTCATACTTGGCGCTGGGGGCGCAGGGACTATTCCTGAAGGGGCAAGACGTGGTGAGCGACATGACGGAAGCCGCGAGGCACTGGGAGTACGACGCCGATGTCGTCCCTTCGCGCAGCGACCCAGGCGGCCGGATCGTCCGAGTGAAAAGGTTGGGCCGTGCCCGCAAGACCTAGCCCCCCGCTTCGTGTCCTTGTCGTCGCCAACCAAAAAGGCGGCGTCGGCAAGACGACGACCGCCATCAACCTGGGCACCGCCTTGGCAGCTGTGGGCGAGAAGGTGCTGCTGATCGATTCCGACCCGCAGGGCAACGCTTCCACCGGGCTGGGTGTCGGCCGCGCTCTGCGCCGCCACACCCTCTACGACGTGCTGATGGGCGAGAAGGACCTTCTGGAGGCGGTGGTGAAGACTGCGGTGCCGGGTCTGGACCTGATTCCATCCGATGCGGACCTGTCCGGCATCGAGCTGGAGCTGGGGCAGGAGGCGCGTCGCTCGTTCAAGCTCCGCGATGCCCTGGAGCCACTGCGGGATGGCCGGGCCTATACCTATGTGCTGATCGACTGCCCGCCGTCGCTGAACCTGTTGACTGTCAATGCGATGGCTGCGGCGGATGCGGTTCTGGTGCCGCTGCAGTGCGAGTTCTTCGCCCTGGAGGGGCTCAGCCAGCTGATGCGCACGATCGAGCTGGTGCGCGGCAACCTCAACCCCGCGCTGGAAATCCAGGGTGTGGTCCTGACGATGTATGATCGGCGGAACAGTCTTTCCGACCAGGTAGCCCGTGACGTTCGGGGCCACTTTGGAAAAACCGTCTACGAAACGGTTATTCCGCGGAACGTCCGCGTTTCGGAAGCGCCATCGTTCGGCAAGCCGGCGCTCGTCTACGATCTCAAGTGCGCGGGCAGCCAGGCCTATCTGAAACTGGCGCGCGAGGTGGTGCTCCGCGAACGCCGCCGGCGGGCGCAGCAACTGGAAGTGAGTTGATCATGGCGGAGACGCGAAGGGGCCTGGGCCGCGGGCTGTCGGCCCTGCTGGGCGAGACGGAGGAGATTGCCCACGCGGTCGAGCCAGCGGACGGCGTCCGCAACATCCCGATCGAGCTGATCCACGCCAACCCGAAACAACCCCGCCAGCACTTCGCCGAGGCTGAACTTGCGGAGCTGGAGCGTTCGATCCGAGACAAGGGCATCCTGCAGCCGATCCTGGTGCGGCCCTCGCCCCACACCGCGGCGGCCTACGAGATCGTCGCGGGTGAGCGGCGCTGGCG
>JANPKX010000187.1:0-10360 GCA_031426235.1 Alphaproteobacteria bacterium
GAGATGGTGTTCCGCGTGGTGTCGTTCCCGCCGATGATCAGCAGCACGACGTTGCTGTGATAGTCGCGCATCGCCAGGTTCCGGGTGGCCGGGGCGTGCGCCATCATCGACACCAGGTCGAACTTCGGCGGGGCGTTGACGCGCTCGTTCCACAGCTCGGTGAAGCGATCGAAGCAGGCGTCGGCCTGCTCTCGCTTGTGCTCCCAGCTCTTGGCCGGGCCATGGCCGGGCGCATTGGTGAACATGTCGGACCAATGGGTCAGCAGGCGGCGGTCCTCCTGCGGGAAGTCGAACAGGGTGGCCAGGGTCATGGCCGTCAGTTCCTTGGACACCAGGTCGACCCAGTCGAATTCCACGCCGATCGGCAGGCCGTCCAGGATCTGCCCGGCCCGCTCGCGGATCAGCGGGGCCATGGCCGCCAGGTTGGCAGGCGCCACGACCGGGCTCACGGCCTTGCGCTGCACGTCGTGCTCGGGCGGGTCCATGCCGATGAAGCTGGAGCCGCGGGGACGCTTGTCGGACTCGGCCTTGGCTTCCAGCGTCTGCATGGCGATGCCGTCGGCGGAGGAGAACACCTGGTGATTGGTGTCGACCGCGATGATGTCGTTGTAGCGGGTGATCGACCAGTAGGGCCCGTGAATGCTGTCGGGTGTGTAGTGCACCGGCGCCTCGCGACGCAGGCGCTCGAAATAGGGCCACATGGCGTCGGCGGCAAACAGATCGGCCTGGGCTGGATCGAGGGTTTCCAGGGGCTGTTCGTAGGCGCTGGCCTGGGCCTTGGCGACGAGATCGGTGTTTCCGTCCGGCATGATGATACTCCCTTACGGCGTCTGTCCGCTGATGACGGCGGCGCGCACTTGTTCGCATGACATGTTAGGCGGGGCGGGCGCGCAAGCGAAATGCGACGCCGCCCTTGCCTATTGGGCCGCATTCCGTTCAGCCTTGGTCGCAAAGGGCCCGCAAGCGGCCGAGGGCGTAAGGGAGCATCACAATGCATGAGATCAGGGTCGGCGAAGATGTTCCGATGAGCGCGGAGGCCGTCTGGACGGTGATCGGCGATTTCTCGGGCATCCGTAAATGGGCGCCAGCGCTCGAGGCGGAAAGCACCGAAATCACCCCCAAGGGCAAGGTGCGCACCCTGACCATGCCGGGTGGCCGCACCATCCAGGAACTGATGACCGACGAGGGGCCGCACCACTACACCTACACCCTGGAGCGACCGGACATGGACGCCTACTTCTCCACCGTCTCGGTCGTGCCGGGCGGCGGCGAGGCGTCGCGGATCGAATATGTGGTGAAGTTCACACCCAAGGACGCGTCCACGCTGGAGGCGACGACCGAACAGCTCACCAAGTTCTGCCGCGGCAACATCAAGGCCATGAAGCGGGCCCTGGGCCTGGTCGATCCGAAATGAGCGACGCCGGGATCGAGTACCGCGCCATCCTGCCCGAGGGCTGGCCCCGGCCGCGCGGCTTCGCCCATGCGGTCAGCGCACGCGGGGCCACGACGATCCGCGTGTCCGGCCAACTGGCGCGGGAGGGCGCTGAGCCCATTCCCGACGGGCTGTCCCTCGAGGATCAGTGGCGCCGCGCGCTGAGCAACCTGATCGCCGTGGTCCGCGCGGCGGGCGGCGACATTCCCAACATCGTGCTTCTGCGCGCCTATGTCACCGACATGGCCGAGTTCAACGCCGGCGGCGCTGAGGTCGGCGCCGCCTGGGCCGCCACCCTGGGCCGACACTTCCCCGCCATGACCCTGGTCGGGGTGACCGGACTGGTTGATCCCAACGCCCGGGTGGAAATCGAGGCCGAGGCCGTTCTGGCCTAGCGCATCCGGTTGCAAACGCGCCGCGCACCCGTACGGACGCGGGATTAGCCCTGGCGCCGGGCGGGGGCTTGGGTCCACGATGTGAGGCGCGCCCGCGGCAGACGGGCCGATGGGAGACGAGACGATGGACGACGCCGGCCACATCCTGACGCCACGAGCCGTTGCAGCCAAAAGCCTGCCTACGCCTACGACGGTCAGCCCGCAGCTCCAGCGCTCGATCGCCGGGATGGCTGCGGCGGCCGCCTCGGGCGGCGGGCTGCCCGCCGGCTGGGTTCCGGCCTCCGCCGCGGAGTGGAAGGCGGTTATCGCCCAGATGGACCAGCAGGCGCTGGCCGTCGCCCCGGCGTTGGCCCAGATGTTTCCCCACACCAGCGTCCTGCGCCAGATCGCTGGCGTGGCCGTGCGCGAGATCACCCCGGCGACACTGGACCCCGCCAAAGCCGGCCTGTTGCTGGTCCACCTGCACGGCGGCGGGTACGTCCTGAACGGCGGCGAGGCGAGCATAGGCGAGGCGGTGTTGGGCGCGCACTTTTCGGGTATCCGCGCCATCTCGGTGGACTACAGGATGGCCCCGGACCACCCCTTCCCCGCCGCGCTAGACGACGCCCTGGCGGTCTGGCAGGCGCTGGCGGCCGAGCATCCGGCGGCTTCGATGGCCGTGTTCGGCACCTCCGCGGGCGGGGGCCTCACCCTGGCGCTAGCCTTGAAGCTGAAGGAATTGGGCGCCCCGCTGCCGGGCGCCCTGGGGCTCGGAACACCCTGGACGGATCTGACGGGCACGAGTGACAGCTATCAGGTCAACGCCGAAGTCGATGGCATCTTCAGCCGCTTCGACGGCTTCGCCCGGGCGATGGCCGAGCTCTACGCCGGGCCGGCCGGGGTGACCCATCCGATGGTCTCGCCGATCTTCGGCGACTTCGCCGGATTCCCGCCGACCATCTTCACCACCGGCACCCGCGACATCCTGCTCAGCGACACGGTGCGCGCCTATCGCGCCATGCGCGCGGCCGGGGTCACGGCCCAGCTCGAGGTCCACGAAGCCATGAGCCACGCCGAGTACATCTATGCCTTCGACGCGCCGGAATCGGCCGTCGTCTTCCGCGACATGGCCGCCTTCTTCGACCAGCATCTGGCGGGTTGAGGCGATGGTTCGGGGGACAGGCCTGTGGCTGGCCGCCATGATGATCTGGGCGTCGGCGTGGTCTCCGATGCACGCCCGGACACCGGCGGCCGCACCGGCGCCGGCGACGGTGGGCACGTCACAGCAGATCGATTTCACCTCGGGCGTGAACGGCAAGACCTATCGCATCACGATCGCCAGGCCCTACGCCTTCCCGCCCAAGGGCGGGTATCCGGTCATCTATGTGCTGGATGGCGGCGCCTACTTTGGCACCTTCGCCGGCGCAGCCCGGCTTCGCAGCGCGCTGGGCGCCGAGTTGGCGCCGGCGATCGTCGTGGGCATATCCTATCCCTCGGAGAGTATGCTGGTCGCGCAGGACCGGCGCATGCTCGACCTCACGCACAACTCTCCAGACCCTGCGCGTCAGCCTCGCGGCACGACAGGCAAGGGGGTTGAGACAGGCGGCGCGGACGCCTTTTACAAGGTGATCGAAACCGAGATTCGGCCACGCGTGGCCGCCCTGGCTCAGGTGGCTCAGGGCAAGGACGTGCTGTTCGGCCATTCGCTGGGCGGCCTGTTCGTGCTGCACACGATGTTCCAGCATCCGCAGGCGTTTCACACCTATCTGGCGCTAAGCCCATCCATCTGGTGGACAGGTAAATCCGTGCTCCAGGACGAGGCCGCGTTCGCTGCAAAGGTGAAGACTGGCCAGACCGCGCCCCGCGTCTTCATCGGCGTGGGCAGCGAAGAGCAACGAGCCTCCGACACGACGGCGGCGGAGTTCCGCATGGTAGACAATGCAACTGAACTGGCAGCTCGCCTCAAGAGCCTTCAAGGCGCGGCCGGCTACAAGGTGGAGTCCAAGGTGTTCGGCGGTCAATCGCACATCAGCGTGCCGTGGGAAGCGCTGAATTCAATGCTCAATTTTGCGCTGGGCGCCGGCTCGGGCGAATAGGATTGAGGCAACCGACCCGTGGGTTTGCTTGCGGGTCAAGTCAACGCGAGCCGGCGCCTAGTCTTACGTCCTCGCGGGCGCGACCACGCCGTCGTCCAGGTCGTAGCGGGCCGCTACGATCTTGAGGCGGCCTTCCAGTACCCGGGTGCGCAGGGGCTTGGAGCCGGCGAAGATTTCAGCTGCCGCGTTCGCCGCGTTGAGGGTTACCGCCGCATCCAGCTTGTCGGCTGACCCGGCCGGCACCGCTCGGACCGCCGGCGAGATCAAGGCGGCCAGGGCGCCGATGCGGGTGCCTGCGTCCTCCGGCGAGCCGCGTCCCTCAAGGGCGTCGATCGTCGCCTTCACCGCCCCGCAGCGCTCGTGACCCAGGGCCATGATCAGGGTCGAGCCCAGGTGGATCACCGAATACTCGAGGCTGGCCAACAGGGCGTCGTCGACGACATTGCCCGCCACGCGCACCACGAAGAGGTCGCCCAGGCCCTGGTCAAAAATGATCTCGGGCGCCACGCGGCTGTCGGCGCACGCCAGGATGGTGGCGAAGGGCGTCTGGCGGGTCGCCACCTCGACCCGGCGGCTTCCGTCGCGGTGGGGGTTGAAGGCGTGGCTTTCCACATAGCGCGCGTTGCCGGCCATCAACCGCGCCATGGCCGCTTCCGGCGCCACGACCGGCGGACTTTCTTCGCGGGTCGGAGCCGGAGCGGGCGCCGCCGGCGGCGCGGCGCGGACGGCGGCTGGCTTGCGCACGGTCCGAACCCGCCGAGGCACGGGATCGGCGTCCTCGGCCAGCGCCGGAAGTGCGAACAGGCTG
The DNA here is from genome assembly GCA_031426235.1 of Alphaproteobacteria bacterium. Classification (GTDB taxonomy): domain Bacteria; phylum Pseudomonadota; class Alphaproteobacteria; order Caulobacterales; family Caulobacteraceae; genus Phenylobacterium. The sequence continues at coordinate 4,711 of JANPKX010000187.1, forward strand.
GCGCCCGTCACAGCGATCAGACGACGGCGGCTCAGGATCTGGATCGGCATGGCGCAGGCTCCGCGAAAGCCCGCATACAGCTAAGGCTGAAATCCTAAGAACGGGTGGAAGGCGTGTCCCTCTCCCGGGCCTCCCCCCGCCGTCATCCCGGTTTCCGCCGCAGGCGGAAGACCGGGACCCATCCCCATGCCTCCCAGCCCGAGCGGCGGCCCCGCCGCACCCCGGCGGCCCGCCGACCTCCATGCCCTCCGGACACCCCACCCTGACCCGCCCGCCCAACCGCGCCGAGCGGCGGCGGATGCGCCGCGCCTCCGGCTGAGGGTCGGCCCCGCCGATCACAGGAAAGTCACTCGCCGACCCGTGTTCGCGGCCATGAGCGTGCGCCGAAAAGTTGACGCCAGCGTCACCTTTCGGCATGCTGGCGTTCAGAAAACGTGGGCGCACTGTCGCGCGCGGACCGGAGGACGAACCATGGACGACGGCGCCATCGACCTGAAGCGCGCGGCGCGCGACGCGGCCTACGCCATGCCGCTGGATCAGATCGACCCTGCGGATCCGGAGCTCTTCCGCACCGATACGATGTGGCCCTATTTCGAGCGCCTGCGGAAGGAAGATCCGGTCCACTGGACGGTCTCCCAATTCGAGGACGTCGGCGGTTACTGGTCCGTGACCCGGTACAACGACATCATGGCGGTCGACACCAACCACGAGGCCTTCTCGTCGGAGCCGACCATCGTCCTGCCCGACCCGGCCGAAGACTTCACCCTGCCGATGTTCATCGCCATGGACCAGCCCAAGCACGATGTGCAGCGCAAGACGGTCAGCCCGATCGTCTCGCCGCACAATCTGTTGCGCATGGAGCCGATCATCCGCGAGCGCGCAGGCGAGATCCTCGACAGCCTGCCGACCGGCGAGCAGTTCGACTGGGTCGACAAGGTTTCCATCGAACTCACCACCATGACGCTGGCGACGCTGTTCGACTTCCCCTGGGAAGACCGCCGCAAGCTGACCCGCTGGTCCGACGTGGCGACCGCGGCGCCCGACAGCGGCCTGTTTGACTCCGCCGATCCCGAACTGGCCGAGCAGCAGCGCCGGCAGGAACTGTTCGAGTGCGTCGACTACTTCATGCGCCTGTGGAACGAGCGGGTGAACGCCCCGCCGCAGCCCGACCTGATCTCGATGCTCGCCCACGGCGAAAGCACCCGCGACATGGATCGCATGGAATACCTGGGCAACCTGATCCTGCTGATCGTTGGCGGCAACGACACCACCCGCAACTCGATCACCGGCTCGGTGCTGGCGCTCAGCCAGAACCCCGAGCAGGAGCGGCTGCTGCGCGCCGACCACGGCCTGATCCCGGCCATGGTGTCGGAGACCATCCGCTGGCAGACCCCCCTGGCCTACATGCGCCGCACGGCCACGCGGGACGTGGAACTCGGCGGCAAGACCATCAAGACCGGCGACAAGGTGGCCATGTGGTACGTCTCGGGCAACCGCGACGAGGAGGTCATCGACCGGCCCAATGACTATTGGATCCAGCGGCCCCGGGTGCGCCAGCACCTGTCCTTCGGGTTCGGCATCCATCGCTGCGTCGGCAACCGCCTGGCCGAATTGCAGCTCAAGATCATCTGGGAAGAGATCCTCAAACGCTTCCCAAAGATCGAGGTCATGGGCCCGCCGCGCCGGGTGCCGTCGCCCTTCGTGAAGGGCTACGAATACCTGCCGGTGATCATCCCCACCCGGACCTGACCGCCGCCGCGAGCGCCGTCATCGCATTGACGGCGCCGCCGCACTGCGCTTCCCTCGCGCGCCTGCGCCAAGGGGCGCGACGGAGGTTTCTATGACCCGATCGACCGCATGCCTGCTGGCGCTGACCCTTGCCGGCGCAGGCCTCGCCGCCACGCCCGCCCTGGCGCACAAGCTGGCCCTTTCGGCCCACCTGATGGGGGCTGCCGAACGACCGAATCCCGGCGATCCGGATGGCATGGGCCACGCCACCGTCACGCTCGACATGGACAAGCCCGAGGTCTGCTACACCCTGATGGTCGAAGGCATCGCGCCCGCCACCATGGCCCACATCCACAAGGCTGGACCCGACGCGGCCGGCCCCGTCGCCGTGCCGCTGACCAAGCCCGACGGCGCCGGCAAGACCTCCGGTTGCGCCGCCATCGACGCTGCGCTCGCCAAGGATATCGCCGCCAACCCGGCCGGCTACTACGTCAACGTCCACAACGCCGAGTTCGGCGCGGGCGCGATCCGCGGCCAGCTCGGCAAGTAGCTACCGATTCGGGGCGGCCGGCCCAGGCTTCCGCGGCAAAGGTTTCGGGGAACCCGGGGGCTTCAGCGCAGCCGTCGGCGGGGCCGCCTTCGCCGCCGCTGTCGCCGAGGCGGGCGGCAGCAGCGGGTCCCACGCCCGCATCAGCGCGATCACCACCTTGGCGACGCTGTCCGCCGAGATCGCGGAATCGCCGGCTGACTGGCCGCAGGCCACGCGCCATTCACCCAGCAATCCACTGGCCGGCGTCACGGCCATCCAGGCCGGATCGGCGTTCTCGCGGGTGATCAGAGGGGAACCCGACCGCGAGAAGGCGGTGAAGCTCTTCCAGCGCGTGGTCTGGGCCTCGCAGTCGTACTCGTTGAGCGCTCGCACATAGCCGGGCTGCGGCGGCGTCTCGTTCAGCAGGTTGCGCTGCACCGTGACGATCCACATCCGCCGCACCGTGCTGCCCGGCACGGCCTCGATGCTGGCAGGGTCGATGATCATCCAGGCGTCGGCTGGTGCGCGCAGCATCAGGAACGACCTCGCCTCGGCGGTCCCCGCGACCAGGGCCGCGACCACGCCGAGGGCCGCCATTGATCGCCATCGCGCGAAGGGATGCGTGCCCATCTGTCCCGGTTAACCTGTGAATGTTACGAAAGCGCCTACGCGGCCAAGGCGGGCGCGGATGCATCGGCGCGGGGGCGGTTCTATGGCGACCTATTTCTTCGACACCATCACCGACGCCCAGGCCAGCGCCTTCCTGGCCTCCGACACCCTGATCTTCTCGAACCCCGCCGATCGCGCCAGCACCACCAGCGTGCTGTTCGTGCCGGCCGGCGCCAGCGGCCCCGCCAGCGTCAGCCTGATCTCGGGCTCGACCAGCCGCCTGATCAATTTCAACGCCGCGATCACCGGCGTACGGCCGATTTTCCAGGACGCCTCGACGCTGTTCATCGGAACCGGCGGGAACGACGTCTTCGACGCCGCGACAGCGGCCGCCGGCGCGGACGGGGCCACGCCCGATGGGCTTTATGGCGGCGCGGGCGACGATACCTTGAGCGGCGGGCTCGGCGCCGATCAGCTCCAGGGGAACGCCGGGGCCGACAGCCTGAATGGCGGGGCCGGCAACGACGTCCTCTACGGCGGTCAGCAGAACGACACCCTCGAGGTGGGTTCCGGCCGCAACTTCGCCCAGGGCAACCTCGGGAACGATACCATCACCGCCACCGGCTCGGCCGCGAACACCCTGCTGGGCGGACAGAACGAGGACCGGATCACCGGCGGCGGCGGCGATGACTTCCTGAACGGCAACCTGGGCAATGACACCGTGGACGGCGGCGGCGGGGGCAGCGACAACCTGTTCGGCGAGGGCGGCGACGACAGCCTGACCGCCACGGCCGGAGCGGGCGCCAGCGCGACCCTGACGGGCGGATCCGGCAATGACACCCTGGCCGGCGCGGGCGCGGCCGGCTTCTTGCTGCTGGGCGGCGACGGCGACGACAGCCTCACCGTCACCTCCGGCGTTCCGAACGCTGGCCTGGCCAGCCTTTCCGGCGAGCTCGGCAATGACACCTTGGTCGCCGCCGCGAGCGGACCCCAGAGCCTCTCCGGCGGGGACGGCGCCGACTCGCTCACGGCCGACGCCTCGACCGGCGCGGCGACGCTCTCGGGCGGATTGGGCGCCGACACCCTGGTCGGCTCGGCCAGCGCCGCCGACGTCATCTCCGGCGACGACGGCGACGACGTGATCCGCGGCCAGGACGGCGCGGACAGCCTCTCGGGCGGCCTTGGCAACGACGCCATCACGACGGGCGCCGGCGCGGACACCGCATCCGGCGGCGACGGCGCGGACACCCTCGACAACACCGCTGGCGGCGCGGACGTCCTCGAGGGCGGGGCGGGCGCCGACAGCCTGACCGGCGGCGCGGACGCAGATGCCCTGCAGGGCGGCGCCGGCGCGGACACGCTTAGCGCGGGAGCCGGCGCCGACACCCTCGGCGGCGGGGACGACAACGACAGCCTCAGCGCCGGCGACGGCGCCGATGCCCTGACCGGCGGCGAGGGCTCCGACACCCTGGCCGCCGGCGCCGACAACGACACGCTCGACGGCGGGGCGGGCGGCGATGTGCTGGGCGGCGGCGCGGGCCTCGACAGCCTGACCGCCGGCGCTGGGGACGACACCTTGACGGGCGGCGCCGGGCTCGACCGGATGGCCGGCGGATCGGGCGCCGACACCTTTGTCTTCGCCGCCTCCGAATCCGGCGTCGTGATCGCCGCGATCGACCAGATCCTGGATTGGGAGGCGGGCGATTCCCTGCGCTTCGGCCTGGGACCGGCCGTTCAGGGGGTCAGCTATTTCGAGGAGAGCGCCGCCAGCTACGACGCCGCGCTCGCCGCCGCCAATGGCCGCATCGCCGCGGGCGGCGTCGACTTCGTCGCCGTCCAGGTCGGCGGCGACGTCATCGTGTTCGTCGACACCGGAAACAACAACGGTGCGGCCGAGGACGCCGTCGTCCTGGTCGGCCGCACCCTGGCCGACATCGCCGCGGGCAACATCGTCGGCTGAGGCCGCCGCTACAGCCCCAACACCATCTTGGCCATGATGTTGTGCTGGATCTCGTTCGAGCCCGCGTAGATCGAAGTCTTGCGGTAGTTGAAGTAGTGCGGGGCCACGGTGGCGGCATAGTCGGGACCAGCGCGGAAGGTGTTGCCGCCGGGCTTCAGCATGTCCCAGGTGTCACGCACGAACGGCTGGGCGTAGACGCCGACCGCCTCGAGGGCGAGCTCCGTGATCGCCTGCTGCATCTGGCTGCCTTCCAGCTTCAGCATCGAGGAGACCGCGCCCATGGCGTCGCCGCTGGCCCGGCCGGCGAAAATCCGCAGCTCGGTCGCGTTCAGCGCCTCGACCTTGATCTCGACCTCGCTCAGCTTCCGCCTGAAGTCGGGGTCGCTCATCATCGAGCCGCCGCCGTCGGACCTCTCCAGGTTGGCGATCGTCCGGACCTTCTTCATCTGCGCCGAGAGCCCGGGCGCATAGGCGTTGCCGCGCTCGAACTGCAGCAGATACTTGGCGTAGGTCCAGCCCTCGCCTTCCTTGCCGATCCGGTTGGCCACCGGCACGCGGACGTTGTCGAAGAACGTCTCGTTGATCTCCTGCTCGCCCTCGGCCGGTCCGTCGAGGGTCGGGATCGGCCGGATGGTGATCCCAGGCGTCTTCATGTCGATCAGCAGGAAGCTGATGCCCTTCTGCCGGATGTCTTCGTTGGACGTCCGCACCAGGCAGAACATCCAGTCGGCCCACTGGGCCAGGGTCGTCCAGGTCTTGGAGCCGTTCAGCACATAGTGGTCGCCGTCCAGCTCCGCCTTCAGCGCCAGCGAGGCCAGGTCCGA
>JANPKX010000188.1:0-10171 GCA_031426235.1 Alphaproteobacteria bacterium
ACCTTCTGCCACACCGGCACCCAGGCGCTGGTGCGCAACCTGACGGCGGCCGAGATCGTGGCCCAGGTGCAGGTCGCCCGCGACGACCTGGGAGAATGGCCTTCGCCCAAGGAGGACCGCCGGCTCACCAACATCGTCTTCATGGGCATGGGCGAGCCGCTCTACAATCTGGACAACGTCGCCCAGGCCATCGACATCATCGCCGACAACGAGGGCATCGCGATCTCGCGGCGGCGGATCACCGTCTCGACCTCTGGCGTCGTGCCGCAGCTGCAGGCGCTGGGCGAGAGGACCCGCGCGGGCCTGGCCATTTCGCTGCACGCGACGAACGACGCGCTGCGCGAACAGCTGGTGCCGCTGAACAAGAAGTACCCGCTGGATCAGCTGATGGACGGCATCCGGGCCTACCCCGGGCTGTCGAACGCCAATCGCGTGACCTTCGAATACGTCATGCTGAAGGGCGTCAATGACAGCCCGGAAGAGGCCAAGGCCCTGGTGCAGCTGCTGAAGGGCATTCCGGCCAAGATCAACCTGATCCCGTTCAACCCTTGGCCGGGGTCTGGCTATGAGTGCTCGTCGTGGTCGACCATCGAGGCGTTCGCGGCGATCCTGAACCGGGGCGGCTATGCCTCGCCGATCCGCACGCCCCGCGGCCGCGATATCCTGGCCGCCTGCGGCCAGCTGAAGAGTGAGAGCGAGAAGGTCCGCGCCAGCGTGCGGCGGAAGGTCGAGATTTCGTCGTAGGGTCCGCGCCGTGCTAACGCTTTCGCCGAGCCCGGAGAGCGACGCATGCCGACACCATCCCCCGAGATCCAGGCGTTCGCGGCCGGCTTCCCGATCTTTCTCGCTCACTCTGGCGTCACGGTCGCGATCCTGTTCGCAGCGGCAGCCCTCTATGTGTTGCTGACCCCGCATAAGGAGATCGCGCTGATCCGCGACGGTAACACCGCCGCGGCGATCTCTCTGGGCGGCGTGCTGATCGGCCTGGCGATACCCCTGGCGGCCTCGTTGAAGGCGTCGACGAACGTCATCGAAATCGGCTTGTGGGGTGCGGTCACGGTCGCCGTGCAACTGCTGATTTTCCGGATGGTGGACATGATCCTGCGCGGCCTGCCCCGACGGATTCAGGAGGGCGAGGTCTCGGCTGCGGCCATGCTCGTCGGCGCCAAGATCGCCACCGCCCTCGTGATCGCCGCCGCGCGCAGCTGACGTGACGCAGGCCTGAAATGCGCTTCCCGCGCCTGCCGGACTGGTTGGTCTATGCGGCGATCGTGCTCGCAGTGCTGTTCGCAGCGCGCGGCCGCGACGAGCGCGCCGACGCCCCGCCGCCGCCGCCGCGCAGCGCGGAGCCGCTGGGGGAGGCGCTGGGTCCGGCCTCGCCCTTCGATCCGGCTGTGGTGGTGGACGTGCCCGCCAGCACGGGACCAGCCACGGGCACAGCGTTCTCGATCGCACGCGTCGGCGTCTGGCTGACGGCGCGCCATGTGGTGGACGGGTGCAGGCGTGTGGCGATCGTCGTCGGGCCGGGGACGGGGGTCGCCGTGCGGGTCCAGATCGATCCCAAGAGCGAGACGGCCCTGCTGTTCAGCGAAGGCGGCGCCGCACCCCTGCCGTTGGCGCTCAACCAGCCACTGCGTCGCGGCCAGCGGGCCTTTCATCCCGGCTATCCCCAGGGCGAACCGGGCGAGGCCAGTTCGCGGCTGCTGGGGCGCGAGACCCTGGTGGTAAGGGGCCGCGGGGCGCGCAGCGAGCCCGTGCTGGTCTGGGCCGAGACCGGCCGGACAGAGGGGCTCGAGGGCTCGCTGGGTGGTCTGTCGGGCGCGCCCGCCCTGGATGCCGAGGGCCGGGTTCTGGGGGTCACCATCGCCGAAAGCCCGCGCCGGGGTCGAATCTACACCACCGCGCCCGAGGTGGTCACCGCCGCCCTCGGCGCCGCCGGTCGCCGCGGGGACCCGACGGGTACGGGCGAGGCGATCACGCCGGGCAATTACTTCTATGTCGCCGACGACCTGCGTCGCGAGCTGCAGGTGGCCCAGGTGGTCTGCCTGGACCGCTAGGTGTCTTCGGTGTCTGCGATCGCGGGCGTGCGGCGGGCGACCATGAAGGCCAGCACCACGGCGGCCAGTCCCAGCACCGTCGAGTAGAGGAAGAAGACCAGGTAGCCCGCGCCCAGGGCGGCCGGGGTCACCTGCGAGCGCTCCAGGGCGCCGGCGTAGGCCTGGGGCGGCAGCCCGGCAAACAACGACTTCAGCGCCGCCATGGGGCCGCCCGTGTCAGCCGCGGCTGCGGAGCCCTCGACAAGCCGCCCCGACTGCGAGGCGATCAGCTTGCCGGGCAGGGCGTAGAGCGACGAGAACAGGGCGTACTGGGTGGCGGTGAAACCCGCCGAGGTAAGGCTGGACATGTAGGCGATCAGGCAGGTGCCGGAGATTCCGCCGGCCACGTTGTCGATGCCGATGGCGACGAACAGGGCCCAGAGCTGGGGTCCCTGCAGTGCGAGCCAGCCAAAGGCCAGGTTGCTGAGCGGCCCCGCGAAGGCGCCGATCACCAGGGCTCGCATCATGCCTAGTCGGGCCACCAGAAAGCCGCCCATCCCCACGCCCAGCACGGTCATCACCACGCCGAAGATCTTGCGCGCCTCGGCGATCTCGACCTTGGTGAAGCCCAGGTCGGCATAGAACGGGTTCATGATGTTGAGCACGAAGTCGGACAGCCGATAGAGGCAGATCAGCGCCAGGATCAGCCCAGCGACCCCGCGATAACGCCGGAAAAAGTCGCGCAGCGGATCGCCGAGGGCCGCGAAGAGGTAGACGCCGGGGCGGGTCTTCAGGCCGGGGATCGGGCAGACGGCCAGCACGATCACCAGCAGCCCGGCGGCGACTGCGGCAAGCTGGGCGTAGACGCCCTGCGGCTTGGCGCCCCAGAGGTCGGTGATCGCAGCCCCCGCCTGTGGCGCGCCGAGGCCCGAGAGACCCGCCGCCAGCAGAGAGGCATCGGCGGCCAGGCCGCACCCGAGCAAAAGCGCGCCCACTGCGAAAACGGCCAGGCGGGCAATCCATTCGGGCAGTTCCAGCGCGGGCCGGCTGGGCACTCCCTCGGCATGGATCGGCCGCACGGCGTGGGCGCGTTCGCGGGGCGCGCCCAGGACGCCGGCGACCCCCAGCAGCATCAGGGCCGCCATCACCGCGTAGGAGACATTCCAGCTGTAGGCCTCGGCGAGCAGCAACGGCGCGGCGCCGGCGACGACCATGGCGAGGCGGTAGCCCCATTGGTAGGCCGCGGCCATGGCGCCCTGCTTCTCGACCTCGGCGGCCTCGATGCGCCAAGCGTCGATCACGATGTCCTGGGTCGCGGAGACGAAGGCCACGCCCGCCGCGAAGGCGGCCATCAGGGCCAGGTCCCGGGCCGGGTCGACGCCGGAGATCAGCCACAGGCCGACCATCAGCAGGATTTGCAGCACGATCATCCAGCTGCGTCGGTGGCCCAGCAGTCTGGTGAGCCCAGGAATGGTCGTGCGGTCGATCAGGGGCGCCCAGAGGAACTTCAGAGAATAGGAAAGCGTCGCCAGGGCGAATATCGAGATGACCTTGAGCGACAGCCCCGCCTCGCGCAGCCATAGCGACAGGGTGTCGAAGATCAGCAGGTTCGGCAGGCCGGATGCAAAGCCCAGGGCGAGCATGACGAGCGCCCGGCGTTCGACAAAGACCGCCAGCGCGGCCAGCGCGCCCCGCTTGGGTTCGGCGGCATCGGCGCTCATGGCCACTCCAGGCTGGTGGACGCCCCCCGCGTCTGTCAGCCGAATTTGACGCGCGTTGCGGGCCTCGTAAAGCCGGGCCGGCCCCACTTGATGAGAGCCGAGCGCAGGGCGTCCGGGGAAAGCGGCTTGACGAGGAAGTCGTCCATGCCGGCAGCCAGGCAGGCGTGGCGGTCGTCTTCGAAGGCATTGGCGGTCAGGGCGACGATCGGCGTGGCGATGCCCGCCTCGCGCAGGCGGCGCGCCGTCTCTTCGCCCGACAGGCCTGGCATGCGCATGTCCATGAAGATCACGTCGAAGGCCCCGACGTCCGCAGCCTTGAGGGCCTGATCACCGCTGATAACATGATGCACCTCACACCCCTCGCGGGTCAGCAGGGCGCGCGCGAGCAGGGCGTTGATGGGGTTGTCCTCCACCAGCAGGATCCGGGCGCCCGGGGCGGCCGCGGCCACGACCCGTTCGTCCTCGCGGGCCAGGGTGACGGGCGGCTGGGCGCCGGCGGCGATCAGCACCCGCTCGGCGAGGCTGGCCCGACGCAGCGGCTTGATGAGATAGCCGCCGAAACCGGCGCGGCGATAGCGCTCGATGCGGTCGCGCTCGTCTGGCGCGAGCAGGACGATGGCGGGCCGCCGGGCGGGTGGGCGCAGGGCGCCGGTGGGGCTGGCGAGGCTGGCGTCCGCCAGTATGACGTCGCCCGGCAGGGTGCGGGCGACAGCCTCGGCGAGGGTGGCGGCGATGACCGCCTCGCCGCCGCTGGCCTCGATCTGACGGCGGGAGGCTTCCCGCAGAATGGCGCTTGGCGAGGCGACGCCAACGCGGCGGCCCTGCAGCGCCAGCCTGGGCGTGCTGGCCGGCAGGGCGGGGATAGCGGCCTCGAACCAGAACGCCGCGCCGCCGAAGCTGGCGTCGTCGACGCCGACCTCGCCATCCATGGCGCGCGCCAAGCGGCGGGCGATCGCCAGACCCAGCCCGGCCCCGCCCAGGTCGGCGTGGGCGGTCTCGGCCTGAGCGAAGGCCTCGAAAATCCGGTCGCGGTCGGAGGCGGACACCCCGGGCCCCGAGTCCTCCACCGTGAACCGCAGGACCCCTGGCCGGGGCGTGTCCGCGGTGATCAGCACGCCCCCCGCCTCCGTGAACTTGACGGCGTTGCCGGCGAAGTTGAGCAGAATCTGGCGCAGGCGCCCCTCATCGGCATGAATCACCGCAGGTGCGGCGGGCGCGGCCCAGGCGATCTCCAGGTCCTTCTCCCGGGCGCGGGGCGACAAGAGCTCGGTCACGCTGCGCAAGAGCTCCTCGACCTGGGTCGGCGCCGGATGGAGCTCGACCTTTCCCGCGCCCAGCTTGGCCAGGTCCAGGACGTCGTTCACCAGGCTGAGCAGGTGCTGGCCGCTGTCGTGCAGGGCGGTCACATAGGTCTTCTGCTCGGCCGTAAGACGGGTCCCTTCCAATAGCCGGGCCATGCCCAGCACGCCGTTGAGCGGCGTGCGGAACTCGTGGCTGAGCGAGGCCAGCTGCTCGGCGCTGATCTGCGCTCGGGTCGGGCGTCGGTCGGAGAGGGGTCGGTAGGCGCGTCGCATGAGGCGGGTTTGGTACGGCCCAATCGCTTAACGGGCGGTCAAGCGCCGCCGAACGTTGATACAAAATGCACGCGAACGGACGAAAACCACGCGGCAAAGTAGACGTAGAGCTCAAGGCGCGGTTTACTGTCCCCAGAGTGGGTATGCGCTTCGAGGGCTGGGATGAACCCTGTCGAGCTTTTGACGCAGCGCGAACGAGATTGCTTGAATCTCGTCGATCGCCATTTCAGTTCCAAACAGATCGCCCGTGAACTGGGCATGTCGAAGAATTCCGTCGACACCTACTGCGACCGCGCGCGCAAGAAGCTGGGCGTGCCGGATCGCTACGAAGCCGCGCGCCTGCTGCGTGACGCCGCCCTCAGTCCTGTCCTGATTGCATCGGGACACGACGCGGTCAGGACAGACAGCGCCCCGGAAAGCTGGCCCGATGAGCCGGCAACAAACGGGGTGACCGATGGGCGAGTTTCCAGACTTCGAGAACAGGGCCGTGATCGGCAAGGCGCTTCGCCTTCGCCGGGAGATCGACGACTTCGAAGCGCGCTGGCCAGCCTTGGCGAAGCGGGAGGAACTTCTCCCGAGCTTCTCCTGGACGCAGCTCGAGCGGCAACTCGTGGATCTGTCCGCGACGCCCGCGCAGGCGGACATGGCTCGGCATCTGGTGTCGGCCACGAGAAAGCTGGCGCCCTTCAAGCCCCCGGAAATGGTGCTCCGGGAAATTCTCTGCCTGACCTGGGTTCTTCTGGACGAGAACTTCAAGGGCGAAACCGAGATGGGTTCGGTCGAAATGACCTGACCCCGGTCGCCCGGCTCGGTGCGATCGTGGGGATCGCCATCGTCACCGCTCTCGCCTTCGGAGGGGTGTTGGCGGGCCTCCACGCCCTCGGCGACCTGGCGGCGAATTTACCAAAGGCCTGAACGGCCTAGCAACCATTTGAACCGAACACTTGGGCGCGCCGGGACCCCCGCCGCGCGTGGAGATCACTCATGCTCAAAGAACGCCGTATAGCCGCCGAACAGGTTGCCGCCGCCCTTTTCGAAGCTGAAGCCGCCATCGACGCTGCGGTCAGCAAGACCGCACACCTCACCGGCGTGATGCCGTCGCTGCGCCGCCAGGCCGGCGCCTCGGCGCTCATCGGCCAGGACGCGCTGGAGCGGGTCAGCCAGGCCATCATGGCCCTGGCTGAGGCTCGCCGGGCGATCGTGGAGACCCACAAGGAACTCAGCGTCGTGCAGGGCCAGATCGGCCTGGGCGCGGTGAAGATGATTGGCGACGACGGTGAGAAGCCGCCGCCTGTCGCAGTCCATCACGAGCGCGTCCGTATGCGGGCGCTTCGCATCGCGTCCTAAACGTCGCGGTTTCAACCACGCAGAGCGTCTGTCAGAGTGCGGCCCTCGGCGTCAACCGGGGGCCGCTTTCTTGTCTGCATACCAGCTACCGATCTGGGTTTGGCCGAGCGCCTTGATGGTCGTTTGCGCGCTGGCGGTCTGGCGCGGCGGCGACGACGAACGCTTGGCCGCTGGCGGTATACTGGCGGGCTGGGCCCTTTCCATGCTGCTCTTCAGAGCCGGCAGCCAGAACACGCAATGGAGCGTGATGGCGGTGGATTGCGTCGTCCTCGCCCTCTACCTCTGGCTGGCGTTGAGAAGCCGGCGTCATTGGCCGCTGTTCGCGGCGGCGTTCGTCCTTCTGCTGGTGGTCACGCACTTTGCGCGAGCGTTGGATGCAGAGGTCAGCGGTTGGGCCTACCTCACCGCCGCACGCGTCTGGAGCTATTTAGGCCTCTTTGCCATCGCCTACGGGGCCTGGACAGCGCCCTATCATGCCGAGAGCACTCCGGCGCTCACCGAGGCGCCGGGCGCGACCCGTCGGTAGATCAGCGCCTCCGCAACGTGCACGCGGCGCACGCCGGGTGAGCCCTCGAGATCCGCGATCGTCCGGGCCAGCCGCAGCGTCCGGGTCCAACCCCGCGCCGACAGAGCGCCCGCTTCGGCGGCCCGCGTCAGCAGGGCCCGCGCCGGCGGATCCAGGTCGGCGATCGTCTCCAGCCAGTCGCCGTCGGCCTGGGCGTTGATCGGGGACGCGCCCTCGCCGCCCGCCGCAGCCCGCTCGGCCTGCAGCGCCCGGGCTCCGGCCACCCGCGCCGCCGCCTCCGCGGTGCCTTCGCTGGGAAGGGGCAGGGCCATGTCAGCGGCGGTGACCGGCGGCACTTCGATCTGCAGGTCAATGCGGTCCATCAGCGGCCCGGAGATGCGGCCCTGGTAGTCGGTCTGGCAGCGCGGGGCGCGCCCGCAGTGACCCCGGCCCGCGCCGCCATGGCCGCAGCGGCAGGGATTGAGCGCGGCCACCAACTGGAAGCGCGCCGGGTAGCGCACGTGGGCGTTGGCCCGCGCGACCACGACCTCCCCGGTCTCGAGCGGCTGGCGCAAACTGTCCAAGGCCTGGGCGCTGAACTCCGGCAGCTCGTCCAGAAACAGCACTCCGTTGTGCGCGAGGCTGACCTCGCCCGGCTTGGCCTTCAGCCCCCCGCCGGTGAGGGCGGCCATGCTGGCGGAATGGTGCGGGTTGCGGAAGGGCCGAGCCCGGGTCAGCTGCCCCCTGGCGATCAGGCCGGCCACCGAGTGGATCATGGAGGTCTGTAAAAGCTCGTCCGGCGTAAGGGGCGGCAGGAGGCCGGGTAGCCGCGCCGCCATCATCGACTTGCCCGAACCGGGCGGCCCGACGAAGCTGAGGTTGTGACCGCCGGCCGCGGCGATTTCCAGAGCGCGCTTGGCGTTCTCCTGTCCCTTGACGTCGCGCAGGTCAGGAACGCGGTCGCCCTCCAACATGTCGCCAGGCCGAGGCGCGGAGAGAATCTGTGTGCCTCGGAAGTGGTTGACGAGCGCGATCAGCGAGGGCGCGGCCAGCACTCGGATGTCGCCGGCCCAGGCCGCCTCGGGGCCGCAGGCTTCGGGGCAGATCAGCCCCAGCCCCAGCCCGCCCGCCGCCACGGCGGCCGGGAGCGCGCCCGCCACCGGCGTGATCCGGCCGTCCAGGGCCAGTTCGCCGATCGCCGCCCAGCCCTCCAGCGCGTCCGGTGGGATGATGCCCATGGCGGCCATGATCGCCAGGGCGATGGGCAGGTCATAGTGGCTGCCGACTTTCGGCAGGTCGGCAGGCGCAAGATTGGCGATGATCCGCTTGGCTGGCAGCGCCAGGCCCAGGCCCGTGAAGGCGGCGCGCACCCGCTCGCGGCTCTCCGAAACCGCCTTGTCCCCCATGCCCACCAGGAAGAAGGCCGACTCGCCTCGCGTGAACTGGACCTGCACGTCCACCCGCACCGCCTCGACGCCGCTGAACGCCAGGGTCACAACCCGCGCCGCCATCGATCAACCCCTGGTGTCTGCCCAAAACTTATCCACAAGAGCAACACGACCGGCGGGTCAGATCAAGAACAAATATAGAACTTGAAGGAAACTGAGACGTTTCCGTGACTTCCACGAGACTCCTAGACAACAAGCTAAGCCGTGGCGCGCAAGGCCTCGATGCGATCCCACATGACCGCCGTCGCGTCGATCCCAGAGAACCGCTTCAGCGAGGGCGCGCCCGTCGGCGAGGTGACGTTAATCTCAGTCAGGAAGTCGCCGATCACATCGATCCCAACGAACAGCAGGCCGCGAGCCTTCAGCTCGGGCCCGATGGCCGCGCAGATCTCCCGGTCGCGGGCAGTCAGCTCCACGGGATGGGCAGTCCCGCCGACCGCCAGGTTGGATCGGATCTGGCCTTTCTCGGGCACGCGGTTTATCGCGCCCACCGGTTCGCCGTCGACCAGGAGGATGCGCTTGTCGCCCTTGGTCACCGAGGGCAGGAACTTCTGGACGATCACCGGCTCCTGGGCGAGTTCGGCATGGATCTCCAACAGCGCCCCAAAGTTCGGGTCGTCCGCCAGGTGGCGAGTGACGCCGGAGCCGCCGCGGCCGTTCAAGGGTTTTAGCACCACGTCCCCGTGCCGAGCGCGAAAGTCGCGGATCGCCTCTCGGTCCCAGGTGATCAGGGTCGGCGGTTGCAGTCCAGGAAAGCGGGTGACGAACACCTTCTCTGGCGCGCTGCGCACCTCGGCCGGGTTGTTTACCACCAGGGTTTTGGGGTGGATCGCCTCCAGGAAGTAGGTGGCGTCGATGTATTTCATGTCGAAGGGCGGATCCTGACGCATCAGCACCACGTCGAACTCCGACAGTTCCACCTGGCGGACCGGTCCGGCCTTCACATGGTCCCCTTGAACCCGCTGGACCGTGACGTCGCGCCCTCGGGCGAACACCCGGCCCTCGTCCATGGCCAGCGATTCCGTGAGGTAGACGAACAGCGAATGTCCGCGGGCCTGGGCCGTTTCCATCATCAGGAAGGTGGTGTCGCCCTCGATGTTGATGCCCTCGATGGGATCCATCTGGACAGCGATCTTGAGCGGCATGCGGCTTCCCCCGTTCGGCCTTGAGCACATAGGCGGGGCCGTGGGCGAAAGCTAGGTCGCGGGCGGCCCCCAACGGCTCTTGGCCAGGGCCAGGGCGGTGGCGACCGACTGGCCGTCCTCGGTCCAGGGGCCGCTCAGGCCGACGTTCGCGTCGACACCGTGGTTTTTGAAGTAGTCGCGTCTGCGTTCGGTATCGGCGGTCGAATTGAAGGTCACCAGGGGCACGTTGAGCCGCGTCTCAGTGAGGTCGAAGCCGCTGACCTGATCCCAGCGCCAGATCTGGCGCTCGAACAATGCGCGATGCTCAAGCCCCAGAGGCGAGGCATAGATGTAGTCGCCGGAGATCATCAGGACGGCGCTGACCACCGCGGCGACGCCCAGGATGATCGGGACGG
>JANPKX010000189.1:0-3427 GCA_031426235.1 Alphaproteobacteria bacterium
GCGGCCGGGTCGGTGGTGATGGTCGCGTCGGATTTCACCTGCAGCGCGCCGGCCCTGGCCTCGGCGACGCCGATCAGGACCTTGCTCTCCTGCGCCGCGTAGCCCTTTACGGTCGCCACCAGGTTCGGAATGAGATCGCTGCGCCGCTGGTACTGGTTCTGCACCTCGGCCCATTTGGCCTTGGCGGCTTCCTCCTTGGTCGGGATGGCGTTGATGCCGCAAGCGGCAAGCGCCAGCGGGGCCAGGACAAGAACGGCCAAGCGGGCCAGGCGCGAGGTCAAGGACGTCATGGGGCTCCCTTTACCGAGCGATATGTGGCCCGTGCATTGATCCGACGCAACGGCGCAGACAAGTTGCGCCATGGTCCGGGCGAAACCCTACTACGGCGATGGCGCCTTGAGCGCGCTCTACTACGATGTCGTGACCGAAGCCGACACGCGGGTGCGGGGCGATGACCAGGTTTACTTCGGGCTGGCAGCACCGGGCGCCTCGATCCTCGAACTTGGGGCCGGAACCGGGCGGCTGACCTGCGAGCTGGCGTTACGGGGCCACGAGGTGGTCGGCGTCGACCTCTCACCGGCGATGCTGGCCCAAGCGCGGGTGCGGGTCGCGGCCTTGCCGGTCGAAGCCGCGTCCAGGGTGACGCTCAAGCTGGGCGATCTGACCGCTGTGAACCTCCGGCGGCGGTTCGGCCTGGCGATCTGCCCGTACCACACCCTGGCCCACGTGCCCGCCGGGGCGGCCTGGCGGAACGGCTTCCTGACCGCCGCGCGCCATCTGGATCCCGGCGGGCTATTCGCCGTCCACCTGCCGCGCCTGGAGGTAATGCGCGCCCTGCCGCCGATCGATCCTGGCGCGCTGGTCATGGATCAGCCGCTGGGCGACGGGGGACGGCTGCGCCTCTATGTGCGCGAACGCAGCTTCCGCGAGGGCTTGAACCGGCTCGAGCAGATTCTCGACTACGTGGTCATCGACGCGTCAGGGGTGGAGCGGCAGCGCTCGTCGGAACGCCTGACCTTCTACATGCAGGATCCCCAGCCCTTCGCCTTTAGCGCCGGATTTAGCCTCGACCGCCCGCCCATCGATATGAGCGGCGGAGGGGATATCTGGGTCTTCCGGCGGGGTTAGGCGGCGAGCCGGGCCGGCGTCACCACGGTGACGGGCCACGCCGGGGCGGCCGGCCGCTTGCGGATCTTCTCGCCCTTAAGCCAGACGAACAGCGCCTCCCAGTGGATCGCGGCGACGACGCCGGCCGTCATCCAGGGGTGGGTCAGCCAGGCGACGAGCAGGTTGCGGTCCGTCAGCGCCTGCCTATGGGCCACGAAGCCGGTCGCGAGCACCCGGCCCTCCGCGTCGTCCACGTCGACAAGCACCTGCACCGGATCGCGCTCCTGCGAACGACGCGGCGGCCGGACGCGGAACACATAGCTGAGGTCCATGTCCATGAACGGCGAGACGTAGAAACCCTTGTTGCAGGCCTGACGGATGATCGGGGCGTCATCGGCCGGGATCAGGTAGCTGTGCCGCTCGCCGAAGGTGTTGTTCACTTCGTACAGGATGGCGCTCAAGGCGCCGTCTTGGCGATGGCAGAAGTAGGTGGTGATGGGATTGAACCCCAGGCCCAGGATTCGGGGCATGGCCAGCATCCGCACCGGACCGCCATGCGCGATACCCGCCGCGGCGAGATGCGCCTCGACCTGGCGCTTGAGCGGTGTCGCAGAGCCGTCCCCGTGGCGCCGCGGGTCGAACCCGGTCAGGTTGAAGCGGCGAACGGAAAACAGCCGCAGCGACCGATCGAGCCCTTCCAACTCGTCCAGATCCAGCAGCAGCATGAAGATGCGATAACGCAAGGCGTGCCGCCGGGGCTTCAGGCGGGCGTGCGTCACCACGCCGGGGTAGAGGCCCGAGGCGCGGGTCAAGCGGCCGCTTCCTCCAACGCCGGGACGCGGACGTGGATGCGCCCGTTCTCGTCGTCCACGGTCCAGGGGCGGCGAACCCCGCCCAACTGCTCGGCCACCGCCAGGCCGGATTGCAGCGCGTCCTCATGGAACCCGTGACCCAGGTATGAGCCGCAGAACCAGGTGCGACGCGCGCCCTGGATGTCCCAGATCGCCTGCTGCGCTGCGATGGCGCCGGCGTCGAACAGGGGGTGATCATAGACCTCGGTCTTGATCAGCTTGTCGGCCGCTATCTCCTTGTTGGGATTGAGGGTGGCGAAGATGTCCGGCGCGTTCTTCAGGCTCTGTAGCCGGGTCATCCAGTAGGTGACCGCACCTTCGCCGGGCGCATCGCGGCGGCCGATATGGTTCCAGCTGGTCCAGGCCTGCCGGCGGCGCGGCATCAACACCGGATCGGTATGCAGGGCGATCATGTTGCGGCTGTATTTGAAGGCGCCCAGCAGGCGCGTTTCCTCCGGCGAAGGATCTTCCAGCAGGCCAAGCGCGGTGTCGCCGTGGGTGGCGATCACGACCTGGTCGAATCGCTCGCGCGCGCCGCCCCCAAGCCGCAACTCGGCCCCATTGGCGTCGCGCCGCACGCCAAGGACGCGGACCCCCTTGCGAACCTCGCCTTCAAAGGCTTCGGCGAGCTTCGTCACATAGGCCCGGCTGCCGCCGTCCACCGTGCGCCAAAGGCCCCGCCCGGTGATGCTCATCATGCCGTGGTTGAGAAAGAACCGGATTAGCGAGGCGGCGGGATAGGCGCCGATCTGGTCAAGCGGCGTCGACCAGATCGCCGCCGCCTGCGGCAAAAGGTGATCGTCGCGGAAGGCATCGCCATAGCCCTTGGCCTTGAGGTAGTCGCCCAGCGGCGTCGCATCGCGCTCGAGGTCCGCAAGGTCAGCAGGCGCGGTCTTGAAGAACCGGTTGATGTCGCGCAGCAAGCCCCAGAACCTGGGCGATAAGGCATTGCGCTTCTGGGCGAAAACGCCGCGCAGCCCGAAGCTCGAATATTCGAAGGCGCCGTCGTCGAGCGAGACGCTGAGCGACATGTCCGCATAGAGGCTTGGCACGCCCAGGTGGGTCAGCAGCGCGGTGAAGTTGGGATAGTTGCCTTCGTTGTAGACAATGAAGCCGGTGTCCACCGGCACGACCCCATCGTGGGCGGGGGCCTCGGCCGTGTGGGCATGGCCGCCCAGACGCCCGTCGGCCTCGAACAGCGTCACCTGATGCTTCTGTGAAAGCATCCACGCGGCGGACAGCCCCGCGATGCCTGCGCCGACCACGGCCACATTCAGCCGTTGCTCTGAACTCGTTTCCAAGCGATCCAACCCTTGCCTGCGTCCGCGATGCGGCGCGCCTTCTCCGGCGCTCCTGCTTAGCAAAGGCTACGGCCCCGTCACAGTGCCGGATGCGTCCGGCGCAAGAACATGGTCGTATCGACCCTCGGAGTGTCAGGCATGCTGTTCCTCATCGTACTGGGCGTCCTT
>JANPKX010000190.1:0-7802 GCA_031426235.1 Alphaproteobacteria bacterium
CTCAGTCTTCGCCACGCCGCGTGGCGAGACCGCGCGTCTGATGCGGTCAATCCGGGACATCGTCTCACTCAGCCTGCAAACTCAGGACCAAAAGCTCAACTCTTGGCAAGTTTGTCCAGTTGCGCCTGCATGTCCGCCATCTGCTTGCGCAAGGCGCTCAGGGGCTCCTCGGGTGCGGTCGGCGCAGGCCCCGGGGGTGACCCCGCCGCATCGTCCGTCCGGGGCGCGGCGGCATAGGCAAAGGGCGAGAACATCTTCATCGCCCTGTCGAAGAGTTGCAGATTCTGGCGGATCTGGTCCTCGTAGCCCGCAATGCCGGCCGTCGGCCCGAACGAGGCGAACTGACCGCGCAGACGCTCCTGCTGCTGGGTGAAGGTCGCCAGCGACAGCTCCAGATAGCTGGGGACGAACGACTGCATGGAGTTGCCGTAGAACCCGATCAATTGCCTCAGGAACTGAATCGGCAGCAGGCTTTGACCCTGGCTCTCCTCCTCGAAGATGATCTGGGTCAGGACCGTGCGGGTGATGTCCTCGTTGGTCTTGGCGTCATAGACAACGAAATCGACGCCCTGCTTCACCATCTCAGACAGATGCTCGAGGGTGACGTAGCTGGACGATGCGGTGTTGTAGAGCCGGCGGTTGGCGTACTTCTTGATGATGACGCGTTCGGCCGGCTTCTGGTCGGCACCCGTCGATTCGGTATCGGCCATCCCTGATCCTCATGTCCTCTCGCGTCGTCGGACGGCGAGCCACTTCTGCACCGCAGTATCGCGGATGCGAGCGCATAAGCAAATGGCATGGAATCAGAGTCTTGCTCTCGCCCGGCCCCCAGCCGATAGAGGAAGGCGATAGGGCCAAGCCCGTCGGACAGGGGAGAAGCCGCCATGAGCGATATCGTCATCGTATCCGCAGCGCGTACGCCGGTAGGGTCGTTCAACGGCGCATTGTCCAGCTTGCCCGCGCATGAGCTGGGCCGGATCGCCATCGAGGCGGCCATCGCCCGCGCCGGTATCCTCGCGACGGATGTCAACGAGGTCGTGATGGGCCAGGTGCTGCAAGCCGGCACGGGCCAGGGACCGGCCCGGCAAGCGGCCATGAATGCGGGCATTCCCGCCGAGAGTCCGGCCTGGAGCCTGAACCAGCTCTGCGGATCGGGGCTTCGCGCGGTGGCCCTGGGCGCCCAGCAGATCATGGACGGATCGGCCGATATCGTGGTCGCGGGCGGTCAGGAAAGCATGAGCCAGGCGCCGCACTCGACCCAGCTTCGCACCGGAACCAAGATGGGCGACGCGACCATGGTCGACACCATGGTCAAGGACGGGCTGATCGACGCGTTCCACGGCTACCACATGGGCCAGACCGCAGAGAACATCGCCGCGCGCTGGCAGATCACCCGTGAGGACCAGGACAAGTTCGCGGTCGCCTCGCAGAACAAGGCCGAGGCGGCCCAGAAGGCCGGCAAGTTCGTCAGCGAGATCGCCCCGGTCACCATCAAAGGCCGCAAGGGCGACACGGTCGTCGATCAGGACGAATACATCCGCCACGGCGCCACGCTGGAAGCGATGGCCGGCCTTCGTCCCGCCTTCAACAAAGAGGGCTCGGTAACGGCGGCCAACGCCTCGGGTCTCAATGACGGCGCGGCGGCGCTGGTGTTGATGAGCGCGGACGAGGCCAAGAAGCGCGGCCTGAAGCCCTTGGCGCGGATCGCGTCATGGGCCAACGCCGGGGTCGATCCCGAGGTGATGGGCACCGGCCCCATTCCGGCCAGCCGCAAGGCGCTGGAGCGGGCCGGTTGGTCGATCGGCGACCTTGACCTGATCGAATCCAACGAGGCCTTCGCCGCCCAGTCGATCTGTGTGGTGCGCGACCTGGGTCTGGACGCAGCGAAGGTCAATGTGAATGGCGGGGCCATCGCGATCGGCCATCCCATCGGCGCCTCAGGCGCCCGCATCCTGACCACCCTGCTCCACGAGATGGTTCGGACCGATGCCAAGAAGGGCCTCGCCACCCTCTGCGTCGGCGGCGGCATGGGCGTGGCCATGTGCGTCGAACGCGACTGAGATCATAACAATAGCGCTGGGCCAACCGGCGATCACAAGACGTCAGGGAGAGGAATCGAATGACCAGGGTTGCGTTTGTGACCGGCGGGACGCGTGGCATCGGACGCGCCATCTGCGAGCGGCTGAAGACGGACGGGATGCATGTGGCGGCTGGCTATTCCGGCAATGACGAGGCGGCGGCGCAGTGCGCCCGGGAACTCGGCGTCATGGTGGTCAAGGGCAACGTCGGGAACTTCGCGGACTGCCAGCACGCCGCCCAGGCGGTGGCCAAGGAATACGGGCCGATCGACGTGCTGGTGAACAACGCCGGCATCACCCGCGACGGGGTGTTCCACAAGATGACCTCGGAGCAGTGGAGCGAGGTGATCCGGGTCAACATGGACAGCCTGTTCAACATGACCCGTCAGGTCATCGAGGGCATGCGCGACCGCAGTTGGGGCCGGGTCATCAACATCTCATCGATCAACGGTCAGAAGGGGCAGATGGGGCAGACCAACTACTCCGCCGCCAAGTCCGGCATGATCGGCTTTACCAAGGCATTGGCCCTGGAGAACGCGCGTAAGGGGGTGACCGTCAACTGCATCGCCCCCGGCTATATCGACACCGAAATGGTCCAGGCCGTGCCGGAAAAGGTACTCGAGGGCATCATCAGCCAGATCCCCGTCGGGCGGCTGGGGACCGGCGACGAAATCGCCGACATGGTCGCCTTCCTGGCCGGTGAGCGGGCGGGCTATGTGACGGGGGCGACCCTGTCGCTGAACGGCGGGCAATACATGGTCGGCTAAGGGCTAGCCTGGCGTAACGGTCATGATGTCCGCCACGACCCGGTCCAAAAAGCGCCCCGATCCAAGGGCATGCCTACGCCCGGCATGACAGGTACATTGATGGCGTTGAGGCGAGCGGTCCGGGGATCGCTGCTGGCCGCCGCGGTTCTGGGCGCCGCCGCGCCCGCCGCGGCCGGGCCGGCCGATCGACTGCGCGACGGCCTTTTCAAGGGTCGTCCCGACGAAGTCGCCGGCCCGCCCATCGCGCGCTACGTCTCCGAAGCCGGCCGGGTGTTCGTGCTGGATCGGACCCAGTCGACGCCCATGCTGAAGTTCGACGACAGCCCCGAGGTCTGGGCGCTGGCGCCCGCGCCCGTGCCGCGCGGCGACGTCATCTACAAGAACGACCTGGGCGAGCCGATGCTGCGCGTCACGCGGCTGGGCGGATACACCCTGTTCACCGACCAGCGACCCAGCGGTGAGGCGGTCTCCCTTGCCGGAGGCGCCGGGCCGCTGCGGCTGGCGGCGCTCAGCCCGGCGGCGTTGTTCGAACGCCTCACCCAGGCCTCGGTGCGCGCCAGCCGCGCGGCCCGCCGGGCGATGCTGTTCGAGGCTGAGGCGACGCCCTCGTCGTCGGCTCTGATTGCCGATGCCGCCACGATCACGAGCCTGGCCATCGTCCGGCTGTCCCAACAGGCCGACGGCAAGGCGATGCTGGCCCGGTTCAACCGTGTGCGCTTTCAGGAAGGCAAGAAACCCTCGGCCGCGCTGAAGGACGGGACGTTGCGCATTGTCGTCGCGCCGACCCAGGGCCTGGCGGGTCGGCCATCCTCCGAGCGGGTGCTGAAGGCTGCGGCGACCCGGTAGGGCGCCGCTGGCGCGTGGGAAATCCGCGCCTAGCCCTTGAAGTTGTCCTTCGCCGTGCGGACCGCGGCGAAGGCGCGGGCATCGGGCTCACCCGACGCCCCGACCCGGCCCGCCAGCGCCGGGGCGCGCAGGAACGGATTGGTGGCCTTTTCCAAGGCAATCGTGGTGGGAACCGTCCACTCGTCGCGCTCGCGGGCCGCGAAGATGGCCTCGGCGCGCGCCTTCACCGCCGGGCTGTCATCCACCGAAAGGGCGAAGCGGGCGTTGGACGCCGTGTATTCGTGCGCGCAGTAGACTTTGGTGTCGTCCGGCAGGGCGGCCAGCCGTTGCAGGCTGTCCCACATCTGTTCGGGCGTGCCCTCAAACAGTCGTCCACAGCCCAAGGCAAACAGGGTGTCGCCCACGAAGGCGATCCGGTCGGCGGCGTCGAAGAAGGCGATGTGGCCCAGGGTGTGGCCGCCGCTCTCAATCACCTGGAAGCGCGTCTCGCCCAGTTCCACAGTGTCGCCGCCTGCGACCTCACGATCCAGCGGCGCGATGCGGGTGACCTCGGCAGGCCCCACGATGGTGCAGCCCGTGATGGCCTTGATGTCGAGATTGCCGCCCGCGTGATCGGGGTGCCAGTGCGTGTTGAGGATGAAGTCCAGCTCCCAGCCCAGATCCTCCAGTTCCCTGAGGATGGCGGCGGCGTCGGGGGTGTCGATGCAGGCGGTCTTGCCGCTGGCCTCATCGCGGATCAGGAAGCCGTAGTTGTCCGAGAGACATGCGAACTGGTGGACGGTAAGCGGCATGAACGGGCTCCGGGGTTCAGGCGCACGATTTAGGCTGGCGGCGCGGCCGCGTCGAGCATAGCCACGCAGAATGCGCCGCGACGTGCTTGAGCTTCGAGCGTTCTACGCTTCGCCCCTGGGCGGGGCGGCGCGGGCCATGGTCCAGCGTAAGCTGCTGGAAGCGTGGGGCGATGCGCACGGCCAGGACATCCTGGCGCTGGGGTATGCGACGCCGTTCGTGGCGCCGTTCCGTGACAAGGCCCGCCGCGTCGTGGCCGCGATGCCGGCTCAGCAGGGGGTGGAGGTCTGGCCGGGCGCCGAGCCCAACCTGGCCACTCTGACCCCGGAAGACGCCCTGCCCTTCGCCAACGCCCTCTTCGACCGCATCCTGGTGGTCCACGGGCTGGAAGAGAGCGCCGACCCGGTGGGGTATCTGCGCGAGGTCTGGCGCGTGCTGGCGCCCTCGGGCCGGGCGATCATCACGGTGGCCTCCCGCAACGGCCTGTGGGCCAACAGCGAACGCACGCCGTTCGGGCACGGCCGACCCTACACCCGCAGCCAGCTCGCCGAACTGATGCGCGAGGCTGATCTGGAGCCCTCGGGATGGACGCGGGCCCTCTATGCGCCCCCGGTGGGCTGGATGGCGGGCTGGGCCGAGGGCCTGGAACAGGCCGGCTCGCGCCTTTGGCCCCCCTTTGCAGGGCTGCTGCTGATGGAGGCGGTTAAACAGACCTATGCGGTCAAGCCCAAGGGCGCCAAGTCCCGCGTCCGCGTCGCTCGACCGGTCCTGGCCCCTGCGCCCGGCGGCGCGCCCGCGGGCGCTAACCCGCATCGCCGCTTGGCGCCGTGGCGGCGAAAGGATTAGCTGCCGTTTTAGAATTGTCCCCGCCGCCGGAGGCCGCATGAAGCTGATCATCGCGATCATCAAGCCCAGCCGTCTCGATGCTGTCCTCGACGCCGTCACGGAGGCTGGCGCCTCCGGGCTCACTGTCACCGAGGTGCGCGGCTACGGCCGCCAGCGGGGCAAGACCGAGGTCTACCGCGGCGCCGAGTACGAGGTGAAGCTGCTGCCCAAGGTGAAGCTGGAGATCGCCGTGCCCTCGGACATCGCCGATACCGTCGTCGCCGCCATCCAGGCCAGCGCGAACACCAACAAGATCGGCGACGGCAAGGTCTTCGTGCTCGACCTGGAACGCGCCCTGCGGATACGCACGGGCGAAGAGAATGCCGAGGCGATCACGGGGTGAAGGGGGCCGTCAGCCGAACAAATCGCCAGGCGTCCGCTCCGCGCGACCCTCGGCCTTGCGGCTCAGCAGGAACAGCGCCGTTTCCGCCCGCCAGTTTTCCATCGGCTGGCGCGGATCGATCGGTCGCGCGGTCTTGCCGTCGGCCAGGGACATGCAGGCGTCGATCCGCAGGTCCAGGTCGTCGCAGAGCGTGGTGAAGTCGCGCAGGGTGCACAGGTGGATATTCGGCGTCGACCACCAGGGCTCGGGCAGGGCGCCGGTTTCGGGCATGCGGCCGCGCGAAAGTAGCGCCCAGCGGACCTTCCAGTGCCCGAAGTTCGGGACCGACACCACCGCCTGGTCGGCGATCCGCAGCAACTCCGACAGCACATGCCGCGGCTCGCGCATCTGCTGCAGGGTCTTGGAGAGGATCGCGTAGTCGAAGGCGCGGGTCGGGAAGTGGTCGAGGTCACGGTCGCCGTCGCCCTGCACCACCGCTAGGCCGCGCGCCAGGCAGGCTGAGACTCCCTGCGGACTGATCTCCAGCCCCTGGCCGTCCACCTGCTTCTCGCGGGTCAGGAGCTCCAGGAGCGCACCGTCCTCGCAGCCGATGTCGAGCACCCGCGCGCCAGGCCGCACCAGCTTGAGGATCTCGCGGAAGTCCTCGCGGCCTGTCGCCCCGTTGGAATAGCTCACGCCAATCCCCGCGCCTGGGCCTGGGCGGCAAGGAACCCCCGCAGGGTCTGGTCCAACTGCGGCTCGTCGAGGAAGAGGGCGTCGTGGCCTCTGTCGGTCTCGATCTCTGCGAAGCTGGCCCGACAACCGGCGGCGTTCAGCGCGCGCACGATGTCGCGGCTCTCCGGTGTCGGATAGAGCCAGTCCGAGGAGAAGCTGAGCACGCAGAACTTCACGTGCCGGGCCCGCTGGAACGCCTGCGCCAGCACGCCGTCGTGCTGTGCGGCCAAGTCGAAATAGTCCAGGGCCCGCGTGATGTAGAGGTAGGAATTGGCATCGAAGCGGTCGACGAAGCTGGCGCCCTGGTGACGCAGGTAGCTTTCGACCTGGAAGTCCGCGTCGAAACCCCACGACAGGCCGTCACGCTGCAGTTCGCGGCCGAACTTCCGCTGCAACGCCGATTCCGAGAGGTAGGTGATGTGCGCGGCCATCCGGGCGACGGCGAGGCCCTTGTCGGGCCTCACGCCACCGGCCAGGTAGGCGCCGCCGCACCAGCTGGGATCGGCCATGATCGCCTGGCGGCCGACCTCGTGGAAGGCGATGTTCTGCGCCGAATGCCGCGCCGCCGCGCCGATGCAGACGGCGCTGAAGAGCTTCTCCGGATAGTCGGAGGCCCACTGCAGCACCTGCATCCCGCCCATCGAGACCCCGACCGCTGCGAACAGGGTCTCGATCTCCAGCGCCTCGATCAGCATGGCTTGCGCCCGCGCCATGTCGCCGACGGTGATCACGGGGAATTTCAGGGCATAGGGTTCGCCGGTCCGCGGGTCGCTCGAGGCCGGACCGGTCGTGCCCATACATCCGCCGATGACGTTCGAGCAGATGACAAAGTAGCGGTTGGTATCGAGAGGAAGCCCAGGTCCGACAAACAGGCTCCACCAGCCCGGCTTTCCCGTCACGGGGTTGGTCGAGGCCATGTGCTGGTCGCCGGTGAGGGCGTGACAGACGAGGACCGCGTTGGTCCGCGCCGCATTCAGGCGGCCGTAGGTCTTGTAGGCCACCTCGAGCGGCGCCAGCGTCGCGCCGCAATCCAGGCGCAGCGGCTGGTCGGCCGGGAATCGCCAGGTTCCCCCGCCCGTCTCGATCTCCGCCCCTATTGCAGCCTGCGCCGTCATGGGGCCTTAGGACCGCCTCGCCCGAAAGGTGTCAATGCCTTGCGGCCCGGCAAACCTAGGCTATGACAGGCCTCAGGGAGATCCAATGGATCGGCTGATCCTTCTGCGCCACGGCAAGGCCAATCCGGACTCGGACACCGGGGACGACTTCGATCGCCGGCTCGCCGCGCGCGGCGAGCGCGAGTCGGAGAGCACGGGCCACCGGCGGGCGGAGATGGGCTGCCAGCCCGACGTGGGCCTGGGCTCGACCGCCGCGCGCGCCCGC
>JANPKX010000191.1:0-1871 GCA_031426235.1 Alphaproteobacteria bacterium
GGAAGCCGGGATCAGGCTCCGACTCCGCGCTCTGGCCCACACCTCCCCACCCTGACGGCTTCGCTGTCTGGCCCTCCCCATGAAGGGGAGGGAAAATGAGGATTCTCCTGACCAACGATGACGGCATCCATGCCGACGGGCTGGAAGCGCTGGAGGCGATCGCCGCCAAGCTCTCGGACGACGTCTGGGTGTGCGCGCCCGAGTACGAGCAGTCAGGCGCCAGCAGAGCGCTGACCTTGGCTGACCCCATCCGCGTGCGGAAGCTGGGTGAGCGCCGCTTCGCCACCACCGGCACGCCCACGGACTGCGTGATGCTGGCGGTGAACGACCTGATCTCCGGCAATCGGCCCGACCTGGTGCTGTCGGGCGTCAATCGCGGCGCGAACCTGGCGGAGGACGTGACCATGTCGGGCACGGTCGCCGGCGCCATCGAGGGCATGGCGCTTGGCATCCCGTCGATGGCGCTGTCGCAGATGGGATTCTACGAGGAGGGAACCAGTTTCGAGGCTGCCGAGACCTTCGCGCCGGGCATCATCCGCAAGCTGATGGAGATCGGCTGGCCCAAGGACGTCGTTCTCAACCTCAATTTTCCCAACGGTGACGTGGCCAAGATCAAGGAAGTCGAGGTAACCCGCCAGGGTTTCCGCGACACCCACATCCGCCATAACGAACTGCGCACCGACCTGCGCGGCCGTGACTATTACTGGGTCGGCTTCCAGGCGTTGCGCTCGAACCCGCCGGAGGGCACGGACCTGCGGGCCCTCTACGACGGCCGGATTTCCGTGACGCCGCTGCATATCGACCTGACCCACATGCCCACCGTCCATGCCCTCAAGGGGCAGTTGGGCGGCGCGCCGCCGAAGGCCTGAGATGGCGGGGCCCGAAATCCTCGGCGACGACACGCCGCAGACCCGCATGGCGCGCCTGATCCTGGCGTTGCGCTCGCAGGGCGTTACCGAGGCCAAGGTGCTGAACGCCATCGAGACCACGCCGCGTCCGCTGTTCACCCAGGACCTGTTCAAGGAGCGGGCCTTTGAGGACTCGGCCCTGCCAATCGCGTGCGGGCAGACCATAAGCCAGCCATTCGTCGTCGGCCTCATGACCCAGGCCCTGAAGATCGACCGGCGCGACCGGGTGCTCGAGATCGGCACCGGCAGCGGCTACCAGACCACCATCCTCTCCAGGCTGGCGCGGCTCGTCTATACTGTGGAGCGGTACCGCACGCTGATGGGTGAGGCCGAGGGACGGTTCAGGACCCTGCGCCTCACCAACGTCATCACCCGCTTTGGCGATGGCGGAGAAGGCTGGCCTGAGCAGGCGCCGTTTGACCGCATTATGGTCACAGCCGCGGCGCCAGATGAGCCCAAAGCACTTCTGTCACAGCTGAAACCCACCGGGGTTCTGGTGGCGCCGATCGGGAGGGGGCCTGTTCAGGTTCTGCGCCGGTACACCGGCGACGGGCAGGGCAGCTTCCAGGTCGAGGACCTGATCGACGTCCGCTTCGTGCCGCTGCTTGACGGCGTGGCCAAGGAACTCTGACGTTTTCGTGTTGGGGCTTTTGCGGTCGGGATCAAATGCGGGTTGGCGCGGACGCTAGCTCGCCCGCATCATCCCAGCCCACGCCCCGATGATTCTAACTGAGCGAGCCGGAGCGGCGATGACCGAACGCTTTCAAAGAACTGCCCTGATCCTGCTCGCGGGAGCTGCCTTGAGCGGCTGGGCGGGATCTGCGGCCGGGGCTGAGACCTACACCGTGCGCCGGGGGGACACCCTGGCCGTGATCGCCGACCGAATGGGCGCGTCCATTGAAGACGTCGCCAAGGCGAATGGCCTGCGCAAGCCCTATCGGCTGGACGACGTGGCAGTGGCCC
>JANPKX010000192.1:0-2677 GCA_031426235.1 Alphaproteobacteria bacterium
GCGGGTGATCGGCGACACCGACCGACCTATCGAAAACCGCTTCGAAGCCCGTCGCCGCGCCCGCACCGCGGCCGAGGACGCCATCGCCGTCCTGAGATCCGAAGGCTACTACGCCTATCAGGTTGAGCCGGGCGTGAGCGAGGCCGACCCGCCTCGACCCCTGGTGACCATCGACGCCGGCCGTCGGTTCAGCTTCCGGGATCCCGCGATCGCCTGGCAGGGCGCCCCGCCTGACGCGGACACGAGCGCTGCCGCGATCAAGGCCATCGACCTGACCGTGGGCACGCCGGGCCGTGCCGCCGACGTCGTGGCGGCCGAAGGGCGTGTGTTGGCGTCGATCCAGCAGCGTGGCTATGCCGACGCAGAGGCCCAGCCGCGAGACGTCGTCGTCGATCACGCCGATGCATCCCTCAGGCCGACATACCACATTGCCGCCGGTCCGCTGGTGCGCCTCGACGGGCTCGATCTTGATCAGCCCGGCCGGACACGACCCGAATTCCTGCGCCGCCTGGCCCCTTGGCGCGCCGGCGCGATCTACAGCCCCGATGCGGTGGCGGAGCTCGAGCGCCGCTTGTTGGACACAGGGGCCTATGACGCCATCACCGTAGCCGTCGCCCCGCCTGCGGCCAGCACGCCGGAGGGGCTACGGCCCGTGGTCGTTCGCCTCTCGGAGCGCAAGCCGCGCACGATCGAAGGGTCGGCGAGCTATTCCACCAGCGACGGCGCGGGCGTCAGTGCGCGCTGGACGCACTTCAACCGCCTGCGGCGGGCCGATACCATCGCCCTCTACGGCCAGGTTTCCGACCGCGACACCCGCGCGGGCTGGGAAGTCTCCTTGCCGCACTGGCGCCGCGCGCAGCAGACGCTGAAGACGGGGCTCGTCGCCTATCGTGTCGAGACGGACGCCTACGACGAAACCGGCTTGGGCGTCAGCGCCGACATCACCCGGCGATACGGCCGGACGTCCTACGTGACCGTCGGCGGCTCCCTGGACCTGACCCGCAGCCAGGAGATCACCGCCGGCGCCCTGACCACGCTTGGCCGCGACCTGCTCACGGTGGGAACCCTCGCCGATCTGTTGCTGGACCGCTCCAACGATCCCCTGAATCCGACCGCAGGCTGGCGGCTGAGCGCGCGGCTCGAGCCGACCTTGATCCTGGGAGACACGAACCTTCCCTACCTTCGAGGCGTGGCGCAGGGCTCCTACTATCAGGCGCTGGACAAGGCCGCGGCGACCGTCATCGCGGGACGACTGAGGGTAGGTCGGATCCTCAACGGGACCGTTGACCAGATTCCGGCCTCGCAGAGATTCTATGCCGGCGGCGGCGGATCGGTGCGCGGCTTCCCCTACCAGGCCGTCGGACCACGTCTGGCGGACAACACGCCGCGGGGTGGGACATTCCTGCTGGAGAGCTCGGTCGAGGTGCGCCGCGAGCTCACGCCCACCTGGGGGTTCGCCGTGTTCGCGGACGCGGGCGCCGTGGGGTCCAGCGGACCGGTCGATTTCCAGGACCTGGCGGTCGGGGCCGGGTTCGGCGTGCGGTACAACCTGGGCTTCGCGCCCATTCGGGTGGACGTCGCGACGCCCCTTGTGCGCCGTCGCGGGGAGCCCGTCTTCCAGCTCTACGTCAGCATCGGGCAGAGCTTTTGACGGCGCCGGAATCCACCTCGGCGCCCACGCCCACCAGACGGAGGCGGAGCTTGCGGCGCATGCTGGCGATCCTTGCCGTCGCCGCCTTTGCGCTGATCGCACTCGTGCTCGGCATCTCGCGCTATGGCGTCCTGGTCCCCCAAGTCCGACTGCTGATCGAGGCGCGTACCGACGGGTTGAAGCTGGGGCGGGTGGGTCAGCTCCGGATCGAGGGCTTGTCCGGCGACATCTGGCGAGACGCCCGGGTGCGGGTGCTGACCATTCGGGACGAACGCGGCGTATGGCTCCGTGCTGAAAACGTCCGCCTATCCTGGGATTACAGCGCCTTGCTGAGGCGACGCTTCGAGGCGGATCGCGTCGAGGCCCAGAGCGTGCGCATTCTGCGGCGGCCCACCCTGACGCCGAAAGGCAAGGATCGCGGCCTGCCGCTGTCTGTCCACGTCAGGTCCGGGCGCGCGCGACTGGTGCTGGAGCCGGCCTTCAGCGTCCGCAGAGGCGTCTATGACCTCGACTTCGCGCTGGACCTCGAACGGCGAGGCGATCGCAGCGGGAAATTCAAGGCCGTCAGTCTGTTACACGCGGGTGATCATCTGGCGGTTGAGGCCGTTCGCACCCAGGCGGGGGCGTTTCGCCTCACCGCCAGCGCCGATGAGGCTCGTGGCGGAGCGCTGGCCGGTGCGGCGGGCCTTCCCGCCAATCAACCCTTCCGCCTGATGCTTTCCGCGCAGGGCGCCGCATCGCGGGGCGGCTTCAACGCCCTGGCGACCTCGGGCGCAACCACGCCGCTGATGGCTCAGGGCGGGTGGACGGCGGATGGCGGCCGGGCTGACGGGCGGCTCCGCCTCGGGGCTTCGACCCTGACCGCTCCCCTGGCGGCGCGGTTCGGCGAGGAAGTGCAGTTCTCGCTCTCGGGCCGGCGCGGCGTGGGCGATCTCCACGCGTTGGACGGGCAGCTGGTCTCTACGAGCGCGACGTTCCGCGCGTGGGGGAACGCCGATGTGGCGGCCCGCCGCACGGGCCCGGCGG
>JANPKX010000193.1:0-9301 GCA_031426235.1 Alphaproteobacteria bacterium
CCTCGATCATCGCCTGATCGTCGACCGCGGTGGGATAGCCCATGGCGCGCGCCTCGTTCTGGCTCACCCGGGCGGTTCGGATACGGATGACCCCGCCGCCGTGGCTGCGGATGGCGTCGCGGGCGTTGACCACCAGGTTCATCACCGCAGTGTCCAGCTGGCCGCGGTCGGCGCGAACGTGAGGCAGGTTGCGCCCGTAGTCGGTGACGAGCTTGATGTCCTCGTAGAGCAGCCGGCGCAGCAGCACCTCGGACTCCGAGACCATCTCGCCAACGTCCAGGATTTCGCGCTGCACGGTCTGCTTACGCGAAAAGGCCAGCAGCTTGCGCACCAGATCGGCGGCGCGCATCGAGGTCTGTTTGATCTCGTTCAGCCCCTCATAGGAGGGATCCCCCACCTGATGGCGGGGCGCCAACGCATCCAACTGCATCAGGATCGCGGTGAGCAGGTTGTTGAAGTCGTGCGCCACGCCGCCGGCGAGCTGGCCAATGGCCTGCATCTTCTGGCTTTGCGAGAGCTGCAGCTCGATCTGCTTTTGCTCGGAGACATCCACCAGATAGGCGACCCAGCGACCACCGGTCTGGGTCAGATACAGGTGGGCGATCCGGCTGGGGTCGTGCGCGAGCCTGACCTCGAGCGGCGCCTGGCCCGGTCGGGCGTCCGCCAGCCGGAGCGCGGCGTCCATCCGACTCGAGGGCTCAATCAGCGCGCCGAAGACCTGCCCTGGCTCGCCGCCATGGGCTAGTGCGGCCAATGCCGGGTTGGCCTCGATGATCCGCGCCTCGAACGGATCTTCCCCCTCGAGCAGGGCGGCGCCAAACGGCGACGCCGCAGCAAAGGCGTCCAGAACCTTGGGCGGCGGCGCCTTCGCGCCTGCGACGGCGTTGAGAACCTCCAGCGCCGACGACGGCAGAGCCAGCGGCCCCGCGCCGCGGCCGGCGAGGCGGACAAGGAATCGTCGCGGTCCGAGCGGTGAGACCAGGGCCTGCCGCTCCTGCCCGCCGGCCTTCACCTGGGCGCGACCCATCTCGCCCCGGCGCGCTGTCGCAAGGGCGGCGAAGAGGCTGGACGCCGCCGCCCCGCTCTTGGGAAGGCGCGGCGCAGATCCCATGATCTCGCGCCAGAGCGGATTGACCGTCAGCAGCCGCCCGTCGGGTGCGACCACGGCGGCGGGCTCGTCGAGCGCAGTCAGGAAGGCCTCCGCGCCAGCCTCGACTTCGGCCGGCTCTTCGGCGGGCCCTCTAAGCGCAAACAGGCCCAGGCAGGCCACGCCGGCCACGCCGACCAACAGCAGGAAGCCCGCGAGGGTCTCGACGCCCGCATTCAGCGCCGGCACCACCGCCAGCCCGACCGCCAACAGGAAGAACAGCACCGCCAGGGCGATGAAGGGGTCGAGCGAACGTGGCTTGC
Source organism: Alphaproteobacteria bacterium (assembly GCA_031426235.1). GTDB lineage: Bacteria > Pseudomonadota > Alphaproteobacteria > Caulobacterales > Caulobacteraceae > Phenylobacterium. The sequence goes on from JANPKX010000193.1 coordinate 1,411, forward strand.
TGACAGGCTCGGCCATGGGAAACGACGGCGGTTCCAGCGAATCGTTGACGCTCATTGTGTCATAGCACCAGCCACTTAGAGAGCCCGCGCCGCCGGGCGGCCGCGGTTGGCGGCATTCATGATGAAGCCGATGACCTTGGCCACGGCCTCATAGTGCGCCGGGGGGATCATCTCGTCGATGTCGACGGCGGCATAGAGGGCGCGGGCCAGCGGCGGATCCTCGATGACGGGCACACCGGCTTCCTCGGCTACGGCGCGAATCTTGAGCGCCAGGCTGTCGAGGCCCTTGGCGACGCAGGTCGGGGCCGCCGTCTCGCCGGCGTCGTACTTGAGCGCGACGGCATAGTGGGTCGGGTTCATGACCACCACCGTCGCGGTCGGCACGCCGGCCATCATCCGGCGGCGGGCGCGCTCGTTGCGGATCTGCTTCTGGCGTGCGCGCACATGGGGGTCGCCTTCGGAGCTCTTGAAATCCTCGCGGACCTCCTCGCGGGTCATGCGCATGCGCTTGAGAAACCGCTGGCGCTGCCACAGCCAGTCGCCGCCCGCGATCACCAGGATCAAGGCCGCCACCGCGAACACCAGCCGCTTGGTCACATCCAGGGTGAAAGGCAGGATCGCCGCCGGTTCCAACGCCGAGAGGCTCGAAAGCTGCGGGATCACCGGCTTCAGGATCCACCAGGCCAGCAGGCCAATGATGATGATCTTCACGACCGACTTGGCGAACTGCATCAGCCCGTCGGGTCCGAACAATCGCTCCATGCCCTTGAAGATCGAGACTTTCGAGAAGTCCGGCTTCAGCTTGTCAGGGGTGAAATGTAGCCCCGATTGCACGAGACTGGCCCCGGCGCCCGCGACGGCCGTCGCGAACATGACCAGCAACAGGGCCGGCGCACCGGCCATCAGCGCGTGCTTGAAGATCTCGACCCCACCGCCGCCTTCGACGGTCATGGATTCGGGCCGGGAGATGAACGGGGTCAACTCGGCCGCCATGCGTGTCGACAGCCAGCCGCCCAGTACCAGCACCACGCCCATTGAGGCCGACAGGGTGGCGAACGACGCCAGATCCATGGTCTTGACGCCATCGCCCTTTTCCCGCGCCTGTTCGAGCTTTCGCGGGGTGGCTTCTTCGGTTTTCGACTCGCGATCCGGGGCTTCGCTCATGACGGGGCAAACGTCCCGATCAGCTCACGATAGCGGTCCACCCAGACAATGCCGATGATCCCCAGGCTCAGGCCGAAGATCGAGAGGCCCAGAAGCAGCATCAGCGGCGTGGCGACGAAGAACACCTGGAACTGGGGCATGACACGTCCCACCAGCCCGGTAGCGATGTTGAAGATCAGCGAAAAGACCACCACCGGCGCGGCCAGCTGAAGCCCGAGGGCGAAGGACTTGCCGAGGGTCTCCACCGCCAACTGCGCCGCATCGGTCACCGGAACCTGGCGTGTGAACGGGAACAGATCGTACGAGCGCACGATGGCGGCGATCAGCATATGGTGCAGGTCGGTGGTGAAGATCAGGACGATCCCGATGAGCCCCAGGAATGTGCCCAGCGTCGTGGAGGGTTGGGCCTGCATCGGATTGGCCGTCTGGGCGAACGAGAGCGTGGTCTGTAGCGAGACGATCTCACCCGCCGTCGCCAGCGAGTTCATGAACAGCCGCAGCACGCCGCCGATCATCAGGCCGATCAGGGCTTCCTTGATCACCGCGCCGCCGATGCCCGAGACGGTCGACGGCAGCGCTGGCATGCCAGCCAGCGTCAGGGGAAACAGCATCAGCGCCAGCGCCAGGGCGAAGGCCAGCCGGATACGGGGCGGGATGAAGGTCTCGCCGATGCCCGGGATCAGCATGACGATAGCGCCAAGCCGGGTGAAAACCAGACCGGCGGCGAAGACCTGTTGGGCGGTGGCGTAGGATTCCATGGGACGCGACCTCAGCGCCCCCTACATGCCCGCGATGCGGGCCGCGATGTTCTGCATGAAGGCGCTCATCAGGGCGCCCATCAGCGGCAGGAAAATCAGCAACGACACGAAGATCGCGACGATCTTGGGCGCATAGACCAGGGTCTGCTCCTGGATCTGGGTCAGGGCCTGCAACAGGCCAATACCGACACCGACCACCAAGCCCACCAGCAGCACCGGCGCACAGAGCTGGATCGTGAGCCAGATCGCGTCGCGCCCGACGTCCAGAACCTCGGCGCCGCTCATGGGAAACCTCGCGGGAGAACGCGCCGACGGACTGTCGCGCCAGCCCCACCGTTGTCGCTGTTCATGGTTAACGAAAGGTGGTCTGGGGCGGCAGATTACGTCTAAGCGACGCGGCTACCCCCCGCCGGCGCCCCGCTGGAAACTCTCCACGAGACTACCGGCGACTAGCCGCCAACCGTCGACCAGCACGAAGAAGATCAGCTTGAAGGGCAGGCTGACCACCACCGGCGGCAGCATCATCATCCCCATGCTCATGAGCACGCTGGCCACCACCAGGTCGATGACCAGGAACGGAACGAACAGCAGAAAGCCGATCTCGAAGGCCTTCTTGAGTTCCGAGATCATGAAGGCGGGGGTGACGACCCGGATCGGAATATCCTGGACGGAAGCTGGCCGCTCGATCTTGGACAGCCTGACGAACAGGGCGAGGTCCTCGCGGTCCACCTGGCTGAGCATGAATTGCTTGATCGGCCCGCCGGCGGCGTCGAAGGCAGCGGGCAGTTCCATCTGCTGATCCATCAAGGGCTTCACGCCCTCATTGTAGGATCGTTCGAACGTAGGCCCCATGACGATGGCGGTCAGGAACAGGCTGAGCGAGATGATCACCGCGTTGGGCGGGCTCTGCTGCAATCCCAGCGCCGTGCGCAGCAGGGACAGCACGACCACCATTCGGACGAAGGACGTCGTCATGATGACGATGGACGGCGCCAGCGACAGCACGGTCAGCAGCCCGATCAGCTGAACCACGCGCTCGGTCAGACCGGCCCCGGTGCCAAGGTTGACGTTCAACGCCTGGGCCATGGCCGCGGCCGGGAAGATGGCGAAGATCACGCCGCTGGCGATGGCTATCAGGGCCGCGCGCCGCCAGTCCTCGGCGGGCAGATCGCGGATGGCCTTCCAGAGGCCGCGCACCAGGCGCCCCCCCGCTTGTCCAGGTCCGCCAGGGTCCGGCCTTCGCCGAGCAGGATCAGCCGCTCGCGACCGTCACACTCCACGATGATCAACCGCCGCGCCGGATCCAGCACCAGGGTCTCGACGATCCGCAGACGCCGGTCCTTCCGCGGCGCCGCCATCCTCGCGATGGCGTCGGGCCCATACTTGCGCAGCGCGACCGCGGCCAGGCCGATCAGGCCCAGGGTCAGGGCCAGGGCGAAGGTGGCCCGGAGAAGGTCGGCGAAATCCATGGCTCAGCGCTTTGGCGGGGGTGACCGCTATTCGCCGCTGAATCCCTTAAGCGCGGATTAACCCTGTTTGTTCAGGATCGGTCGCCATGAACCTGGACGAAATTCCGCTGTTCTCGATGCTCCGGGGCCGCCTGGGCTACCTGAGTGAGCGCCAGAAGGTCATCGCCCAAAACGTGGCGAACTCGGACACCCCTCGCTATGCGGCGCAGGATCTCAAGGACTTCAGCTTCGACGCGCGGGTCCAGGCCCAGCGCCAGGCCCAGGGCGCGACCGCGCTGTCCGTCAGCCAGCCGGGTCACCTTCCGCTCCGTAACGAGAAGCGGGCCGGCGGCGCGGCATTCAAGGCGGTCAAGACGCCGGGCTCCGAGACCACGCTGAACGGCAACTCGGTCGTGCTGGAGGAGGAGATGATCAAGATGAACGACGCGCGTATGAATTACGACGCGGCCATCAGCTTCTACCAGAAATCGCTCAACCTGCTGCGCATGGCGGCCCGCCCGCCAGGTCGCGGCTGAGGATCGCCTAGATGCCAGACATCAAGCCCGTCTCCGGAGTCGCCCAGGCCGTCGCCGCCTCGGGTCTGCGCGCCCAGCAGGCCCGGATGCGCATCATCGCGGAAAACATCGCCAATGCCGATTCCACCTCTCAAACAGCGGGCGGCGATCCCTACCGGCGTCAGGCGCCGATATTCCGGCCCCAAAAGGTCCAGGGCGCCCAGGGCGTCCGCATGGCCAAGGTCGAGCCTGACCCGACCCAGTTCCGCACGGAGTACTCCCCAGGCCACCCCTCAGCCGACGCCAAGGGTTATGTGAAGCTGCCCAACGTGAATTCGCTGGTCGAGGCGCTGGACATGCGACAGGCCCAGCGGGCCTACGAGGCCAACCTCAACGTCATCGAGACGGCGCGGGCGATGGAAGCACGCACTCTCGACCTTCTGAAGAAGTAAAGGCACGCCTATGATCACGCCCCTGGCCGCCGCCAAGGCCTACGCCGCCACCCAGAAGGGCATGGGCATCGGCGGCGATATGCCGGGCCTCTCCGGCCCCGGCCAGACCGCCCAGGCCGGCGGCTTTGCCGACATTCTCAAGTCGGCGATTGGCGATGCGGTCCATGCTTCGAAAGCCGCCGAACACAAGATGGCCGCGCAGGTCGCCGGGAAGGCCGAACTCGTCGACGTGGTCACAGCCATCTCTGCGGCGGAGGCGAGCCTGGAGACCGTCATGGCGGTCCGCGACCAAGTGATCAGCGCCTATCAGGAAATCATGCGCATGCCGATCTAAGACGCATTCAGTTCGCGTCGCGTCGATATGCCCGCAGCGGGAGGGTCCCGTACCGGTTGCCGGATCCAGCGCGGCGCTTCGGCCCGCGCCTTCACCGCCGCCGCCTTAGGGGCAACACGTTCGTGAAGTCCCTCACGCCGGGGCGTGACGCGATCTTAGCGAACTTCCGCGCACGCCTGACGCGGGCCGGCGCCGCCGATGGGCTGAGCCATGTGATCGTCCGGCTGGGCGTGAACGACGACGGAGGATCCATCCGCGTCCTTGAGCGCGGTCAGGGTCGTCAGGCCGGTGAACACCTCCGCCGCCCCGGACCCATCCGCGCCGATGTAGAGGTTGGGCAGGTCGCCCGTCTCATTGGCTTTGGGGTTGAGCAGGCCATGGATCCGCTCACCCGCACCGTGCGTATGGCCGCCCGCAGAGGTGAAGTCCGCCTTCGAACAATCGGCCTTCTCGTGGAAATGCAGGCCGTGCCAGCCCGGCGTCAGGCCCTTGGCTTCCACCCGCATCAGAACGCCCTTCGGCGCTTCCGTCAGGATAACCTTGCCGATCACCGCGCCGCTCGAATTCTTGAGGTCGAACGCCGGTGCGGCCGCATGGGCGACGGCGCCCGAAGCGGAGAGGACGACGGCGGCGGAAGCAAGGGCGATCAGGCGGCGCATGGGTGGAACTCCGTTGGCTTCGACGTGTTGGCTCGAACTGACCCGCCACGAGTACGCCAGGAGCCCGTAACCATGCTAGGCGTTTGCTTATGAAGGGTCCGCTTATCCTGCTCGAACGCGCAACCAAGCGTTATGGTCCCCATACGGTGCTCGAGGCCGTCGGACTGAAGGTCGACGCCGGCGAGTTCGTGGCCCTGGTCGGGGGCTCGGGTTCGGGCAAGACCACCCTGCTCAAGATGATCAACGGCCTGATCCAACCCGATGAGGGGCGGATCGAAGTGGCCGGCGAAGACGTGGCGAGCGCCAAACCTTACGCCCTGCGCCGCCGTATCGGCTACGTCTTCCAGGAGGTCGGTCTCTTCCCGCACTTGAGCGTCGCTGAGAATATCGGGATCACACCTAGGCTGCTGGGCTGGGACAAGGCGCGGGCGGCGGCCCGGGTCGACACCCTGCTGGATCTCGTCGCCCTCCCGCGGGAGGTCGCCGCTCGTGCGCCAGCGGCCCTGTCGGGCGGACAACGTCAGCGCGTCGGCGTCGCGCGCGCCCTGGCTGCCGAACCGACCCTGATGCTCATGGATGAGCCCTTTGGGGCGCTGGACCCCCTGACCCGCGATGCCCTGGGTTCAGACTACCGAGCGCTCCACGACCGCCTGCAGCTGACCACCGTCATGGTCACGCACGACATGGCCGAGGCCGTGCTCCTCGCGGACCGGATCGTGGTGCTTGGGCAGGGCCGCATCCTGGCGGACGGCCCCCCCGCCGCCCTGCTCCGCGACAGCTCGGACCCGCAGGTCCGCGCCCTGCTCGAAGCTCCGAAGCGTCAAGCTGCACGGTTGAACGAAAGGTTGGGCGCATGAGCCCGGCGCTCGCCGCCGCCTTCGAGCTCTTGCCCGACTACCTGGGCTGGCACGTGCTGCTCAGCGTCAGCGCCCTGCTGCTCGGTCTGCTGATCAGCCTGCCGCTCGCAATCGCGGCGAGCCGCAGCCCGCGGTTGCGCTGGCCGGTGTTGGCGCTCGCCAGCCTGATCCAGACGGTCCCCAGCCTGGCCCTGCTGGCCCTGTTCTATCCGCTGCTGCTGGCGGTCTCGGCCTTAAGCACTGCCTGGACCGGGCATGGCTTCTCGGCATTGGGCTTCCTGCCTTCGCTGCTGGCGCTGACGCTCTATTCCGTGCTTCCGATCCTGCGCAACACGGTCACCGGGATCACCGGTCTCGACCCGGCCGTGCTGCAGGCCGCGGACGGGGTCGGCATGACACCGCGGCAGCGGCTGCTGCAGGTTGAGCTCCCGCTGGCTGCGCCGATGATCATGGCCGGGGTGCGCACCGCCGCCGTCTGGACGATCGGCGCGGCGACGCTCTCCACACCGGTGGGCCAGACCAGCCTCGGCAACTACATCTTTGCAGGTCTGCAGACGGAAAATTGGGTCTCGGTCCTGTTTGGCTGCGCGGCGGCGGCCATCGTGGCCATGGTCGCGGACCAGTTGCTGGGGCTGGTGGAAACGGGAGCCCGCATGCGACGACGGGGTCTCGTCATAGGCGGCCTGGCAGGTCTTCTCGTCGGCGCGGGCGCGGCCATGGCGCCGCTCGCCGGGCTGGGCGGGCCGGCGACCTATGTAGTGGGCGCCAAGAACTTCTCCGAGCAATACATCCTGGCCGAGCTCATGGCAGGCCGGCTGGAGCAGGGGGGCGCCACGGTCTCGCGCAAGGAGGACCTGGGCTCGGCCGTCGCCTATCGCGCACTCGCAGCCGGTGAGTTGGATGTCTATGTGGACTATTCGGGCACCCTTTGGACTGCGGTGCTAGGTCGCACGGACAATCCGGGGCGCCAGGCGGTGCTGAGCGGCCTGACCACCGAGCTGAAGCGGCGCGATGGGGTGCTCGTCCTGGGATCGCTGGGCTTCGAGAATGCCTATGCGTTCGCGATGCGGGCGGACAGGGCGCGGGAGCTGGGCATCGCGTCCCTTGAAGACCTCGCGCGCCAGGCCCCTCGGCTGACGCTTGGAACGGATATCGAGTTCCTGTCCCGACCGGAATGGACGTCGGTGGAAACGGCGTACAAGCTGAGATTCAAGGCCAGCCGCTCCTTCCAGCCGACGTTCATGTACCGGGCGCTTCAAGGCGGTGAGGCGGACGTGATCAGCGCCTTCTCCTCGGATGGGCGGATCGCCGCAGACCGGCTGGTGGTCCTGGCCGACCCCCAGGCCGCCATCCCGCCCTACGACGCGGTGATCCTGATCTCGGCGAAGCGCGCGGGCGACCGGCGGCTGCTGGACGCCCTGCGGCCCCTGGTCGGCGCGATCCCGGTCGAGGCCATGCGCGCGGCCAACTACAGCGTGGACCGCGACGCCGGCAAGGCGACCCCAGCCCAGGCGGCGCAAGCGCTCGAGGCGGCCATGGCTGCGGAGGCTACCAAATGATCTGCCGAGCGATCCCCGCCGCGCGTTCAAACCCCTTCGCGCGCTGAACCCCTAAACGGCCGCCTTGGGCGGCGTCGTCTGCGCCTGACGCGCCGGACCGCCGGGGGCGGGGCGCGTCTTGAACCGCCCCTTCATCTTCTCGACC
>JANPKX010000194.1:0-7307 GCA_031426235.1 Alphaproteobacteria bacterium
CGCGGGCGCGTAAGATGTTGTTCCTGGACGCCACCTGCCCGCTGGTCTCCAAGGTGCATGTGGAAGCGGGCCGCCACTTCGACGCCGGCCGTGAGATCGTGCTGATCGGCCATGCCGGCCATCCCGAGGTGGTCGGCACCATGGGCCAGCTTCTCGACGGCGCCGTCGCCTTGATCGAGACCGTGGCGGATGCCCAGGCCTTCCAGCCGCGCGATCCGGCGAACGTGGCCTTCGTCACCCAGACGACGCTGTCGGTGGACGACACCGCCGACATCGTGGCGGCGCTCAAGGCGCGCTTCCCGGACATCGCCGCGCCCCACAAGGATGACATCTGCTACGCGACCACCAACCGCCAGGACGCAGTGAAGGCCATTGCCGACCGGGCCCAGGTCGTCCTCGTGCTGGGCAGCGCTAACTCGTCGAATTCAGTGCGGCTGGCCGAGGTGGGACGCCGCGCGGGCGCGCGGGCGCACTTGATCGACGACGCCGGCGGGCTGGACCTTAGCTGGCTGGATGGCGTCCAGGTGGCGGGGGTGACGGCGGGAGCTTCGGCGCCCGAGGTGCTGGTGCAAGGGGTCATCGACCGGCTCTCCGAGCGGTTCGACGTCACCGTCGAGGAGATCGACACGGCGCGCGAGACCGTGACGTTCAAGCTCCCGCGGGTGCTGGCGGGCTAGGGTAAGGCGCGCACACGGCCGATCGCGTGCTCTGGACGTCTTGACCCCGACCCTCCGCTCCCCCATCCCCGGCGCATGGCGGTCTACACGGACATAACCGACGACGAGCTCAGCGCCCTGCTGGCCCATTACGACCTGGGGGCGGCGACGTCGTTCAAGGGGATCGCCGAGGGGGTAGAGAACTCCAACTTCCTGCTGGAGACCGAGCGGGGACGCTACATTCTGACCGTGTTTGAGAAGCGGGTGCAGGAGGATGACCTGCCCTTTTTCCTTGGCCTCATGCGGTGGCTGGCAACGCATGGCTATCCTTCTGCAGAGCCCATGGCGGCCCGTGACGGCGCACTGATCAACCAGGTGCGCGGCAAGCCCTGCGCTATCGTGGGCTTCCTGAACGGGCTGTCGGTCCGGCGGCCCAGCGCGGCGCACTGCCATCAGGCCGGCATCGGCTTGGCCGGCCTCCACGAGGCCGCCGAGGGGTTCCGGATGACCCGGCGCAACGACCTGGGCCAAGCTTCCTGGGAGCCGTTGTTCGCGCGCCTGACAGCGGCTGCGGAAGCGTTGAAGCCGGGGTTGGCGGCCACGATACAGTCGGACCTGGATCGGCTGGCGGGAGCCTGGCCAAGCGGCCTGCCGAAGGGCGTCATCCACGCCGACTACTTTCCCGACAACGTCTTCTTCGCCGGCCCCAAGTTCGCAGGGACCATCGACTTCTATTTCGCGTGCACGGACACCCTGGCCTACGACGTCGCGGTGGCGCTGAACGCCTGGTGTTTCGAGCCGGACGGCAGTTTCAACATCACCGCCGCCCGGCAGCTCCTGGCGGGTTACGAAAGCGTGCGCCCGCTCAGTGCGGCAGAGCGAACAGCCCTGCCCATCCTCGCGCACGGCGCGGCGATGCGGTTCTTCCTGACCCGGCTGCACGACTGGGGCGCCACGCCGGCCGGGGCCTTGGTGCGGCCCAAGGACCCGCTGGAGTATGAGCGCAAGCTGGCGGTGCACCGCGCCTCGCCGGACCTGCTGGTGTTCGGAGCCGGCGCATGACACCTCAGGTGGTGATCTACACGGACGGGGCCTGCTCCGGAAACCCGGGGCCAGGGGGTTGGGGCGCGATCCTGATGGCCGGCGGCAAGGAGAAGGTCCTCACCGGCGGCGAGTTGGCCACCACCAACAACCGCATGGAACTAATGGCCGCGATCCAGGCGCTGGAGGCGCTGACCAAGCCCTGCAAGGTCGAGCTCCACACCGACAGCCAGTACCTCATCAAGGGTGTCTCCGAGTGGATCCACGCCTGGAAAAAGCGGGGCTGGACCACCGCCGATCGCAAGCCGGTGAAGAACGATGATCTGTGGCGGCGCCTTGACGAAGCGCGGCTGCGTCACGACGTGACGTGGCGGTGGGTCAAGGGTCACGCGGGCCACGAGCTCAATGAACGGGCCGATGCGCTCGCCCGGCAAGGGCTGCGCGCGACCCTTGAGGCGGCGGCGGCATGATCGTTCGATCTTGAACGAGCCGAGTTGAAGCACGATGCTGGGTCCGCTTCCCGTCGATTGATTCGGAGCAGGCACCATGGCCGCAGTGATCGAGGACCATCCCGAGGTCCAGGTGTTCGATGAGATCAGCCTGATCGAGCACGGCGTGCGCACGGCCATCACGCGGGCCTTGCCGGTGGGTCTGACGTATCCGCAGTACGAGGTGCTGAACCTGATCGCACGGCGGGGCGAAAACCTGACGCCCGCGGTGATCGCCGCGTCGCTGAAAATGACACCTGGCGCGATCACCAACACGCTGCAGCGCCTGGAGGCGTGCCGGCTGATCACCGTCCAGCCCTGCGCCACGGACCGCCGGCGCAAGCGCGTAAGCCTGACGCCCGGCGGCCGCGAGGCCTACGCCCGGTCGATGGCCGCGATCCGGCCCAAGGTGGAGAAGCTGCGCGACGGATTCACCCAGAAAGAATTCCGCGAGGCGCTGCCGTTCCTCAGGGCGCTGCGGGTCTGGATGAGCGAGCAGCCCTGAAGCGAGTGCGTCAGGCCAGGATGGCCGCCCGCGCCGCGGCGGTCTCCTGCTGGACGGTGAGGGTCCGCACCAGATTGAGAAGTGAGCCCCGCACCTCGGGAGCCAGTTTTTCGAAGGCCGACAGCAGTTCAAGGGCGCCCGGCGTACGCATCCGCGTCAGGAGGTCCAGGTCTTCGGCCGTTTCCTTGTCCGGGCCGTCAAAGACGTCCATCAGGTCGGTCACCCGGCAGCGCAGCGCGCGGCTGATCTGAATCAGTCGCGAGAACGAGATCCGGTTGGCGCCGTTCTCGTACTTCTGGATCTGCTGGAAGCTGACATTGCACTGGTCGGCCAGCGCTTCCTGCGACATCCCGATCGTGCGCCGGCGGATACGGATCGCGGCCCCAAGCGCGATATCCATGGGGTCCGGCGCCTTGGTGGACACCTCCGACATTGCAATAACCCTTCCCTAAGCGGTGTCCCCGTCTGACCCGCAAGTTCAAGTTGCGACTAAAATCTCGTTGTTACCGGGCTGCCAAGCGTTTTCAGCCCTGAGGGGAACCGGATTCAACTCGCCGGAGCCGCGGCGCGCCGGTCAGCCCACAATCGCGGTTAAGGTCTTGGTCACCGAAGCACCCCGGAAGTGGCGCTGTCCCGCGTCGGTGATTCCCAAGGCTCCATGTCCGTCATCCGCCTGCATCCTCCATTCGACCATGGCGCCGCGCTCCGGGTGCCGCCGGCACACGACCAGAAGAACTGGGCAGTGCTCTGGCGGTGGCTGGGCGACGAGGCCCAATCCGTGGCCGAGGCCCAGGCCGCGGTTCAGGTGCTGACGCCGGACGGTCCGGTTGTGGCCCATTCCGGTGACTGGATCGTCCTGTCGCACTCGGGCGCCTTCCATGTGGCGCACACCGTGCGGGCCTTGGATTCCTGACATCAGCGGGCGGCGGCGGCCGCCGCAACGATCGGACGGCTGACGAGTTTCTCCCGATGCCGGCCGCGAGGCGCCGACTGAGGGGCCCTGGTGCTCGAAATCTCCGCCTATCACCTCGTGCTCGTGGCCCTGGGCGGCGCCGTGGTGTTGGCCTACTGGCTGCCCCGCTTCGTGTCATCGCGCGAGCCGGCGACGGCCGCGCTGATGATCGGCCTGGGCTGGCTGATGTCGTCCCTGGCACCAGGCGTCTCCGACGCGATCAGCCCATTGACGGCGCCCCGCCAGTGGGAGGTCGTCTGCGAGATCTGCGTGGTCACGGGCCTCTTCGGCGTGGGCCTGCGGATCGACCGCCTGCGCACGCGCCAGCGCTGGATCCCGACGGCGCGGCTGCTGGCGGTCGGGATGCCGCTCTGCATTCTGGCGGTCGCCGTGCTGGGATGGCAGATCGGCGGTCTGACCCTGGTCGGTTGCCTGTTGCTGGGCGCGGTGCTGGCGCCCACCGACCCTGTGCTGGCCGGCGACGTCCAGGTTGGGCCGCCGACTGAAGGCGGCGAGCACCCCGTCCGCTTCGCGCTGACCACGGAGGCGGGGCTCAACGACGGGCTGGCCTTCCCCTTCGTTCACCTGGCCCTGGCGATCGGGGCCGCCGGCGCGGTTTCGGCGGGACTGCTCGGGGAGTGGCTCTGGCGCGACCTCATCTATCGCGTCGTCGTGGGCGTGGCGGGCGGCGCCCTGGTCGGCTGGGTGCTGGGCAAGATGCTCTTCGACTTTCCGCGTGAGAACGCCCTGGCCAAGACGGAGTCGGGGGTTGTCGCCCTGGCTGGCGTGCTGCTGGCGTATGGGTTGACCGAGCTGGCGGAAGGCTATGGCTTCATCGCGGCCTTCGTGGCGGGCCTGGCCCTGCGCCGCAGTGAATCGCACCACGAGTTCCACCGGCGCCTGCACGACTTCACCGAGTCCATCGAGCACGCCTTGACGGCCCTCCTCTTGGTGGCGCTGGGCGCGGCGCTGCCGAACCTGCTGCCGCATCTCGACCTCAGCGGCGCGGCGATCGCGGTCGCCCTGATCGTGGTGATCAGGCCCGTGATCGGCTGGGTTTCGTTGTTACGTTCGGGCCTGACCGGCCAGCGCCGGCTGGTGGTTGCCGTCTACGGGGTCCGCGGCGTGGGTTCGATCTATTATCTCGCCTATGCCGGCAGCCACATGACCCTGGTCGATGCGCCGCGGCTCTGGGCGATCGTCGCCTTCTGCATTCTCCTGTCCACCGTGCTGCATGGCTTCACGGCGGCCTTCGCGGTCGAGAAAGCCACCGGCACGTCCGAAGCGACCTGACGCCATTGCGTCCGGCGCGGGGGACAGACAAAGTCCGCCGCCGAAAAGGGGAGCATCCATGGCCGACGACATCCTGGTGATCGAGGACCTGGGCGAGGGTCTGCAGCGGCTGACCCTGAACCGGCCGGACCGGCTGAATGCGATGAACCAGCCGTTGGTCGACGCGCTGTTGGCGCACTTCGAGACGCTGCGCCGCAACACAAATGTGCGTGTGGTCATCGTGCGTGGCGCAGGGCGGGCGTTCTCGTCGGGAGCCGACCTCAAGGCCGGCGGCTCGCCCGACCGCCTCCAGGATGGCCCGAACGGCGACTGGGTGCTGCGCGACTTGATCCGGGCCATGCGCGCCTGCCCGCAACCGCTCATCGCCACGGTGCGCGGCGCCGCCGCCGGAGGGGGGCTGGCCATGGCGCTGGCCTGTGACGTCATTGTCGCCAGCGAGAGCGCGGGGTTCCATCCGGCCTTCATCCTGATCGGGCTTTCGCGCTCTGAGCTGGGCGTGAGCTGGCGTCTGCAACGGATGATCGGGTTGTCGAAGGCGCGTGAGACGCTGCTGACCGGCCGCCCAATCCACGCGGCGTCGGCGCTGGACTGCGGCCTCGTCTCCACGGTGACGCCCGAGGCCGACCTCGACGACCACGGCGTGGCGATGGCCCGGGACATGCTGCGCGCCGCCCCGGACGCCCTGCGGATCACCAAACGGACCCTCGACGCCACCCTTGAGATTCCCAACTTCGAGGCCGCCATCGAGGCGGAGGAGCGCGGTCAGATGCTGATGATCCGCGCGCGGATGAAGGCGGGGTAGGGCGGACCGGCCCACCTCGTCAGGCGACCGCCGCCTCGTCCTCCGGAATCACGTCCACTTCGACCTTCAGGGTCTGACCGCCCGAGGCCAGAATGACGCCGTCGATGGGGGCCACGTCGGCGTAGTCGCGGCCGACCGCCAGCACGATGTGATCGTCGGCGGCAAGGATGTCGTTGGTCGGGTCGAAGCCGATCCAGCCCACCTCCGGACCGCACCACACCGCCACCCACGCGTGGGTGGCGTCGGCGCCCTCCAGCCGTGGCTGGCCCTCGGGCGGGATGGTGCGCAGATAGCCGCTGACGTAGGCGGTGGGCACACCCAGGCCGCGCAGGCCGGTGATCATGATCTGAGCGAAATCCTGGCAGACGCCGTGGCGCGCATCGAAGGCCTGCCAGACAGGGGTCGAGACCTCCGTGGCGCCGGGGTCATAGCGGAACTCCTTGTAGACCCGCCGCATCAGGTCGGACACGCCAGCCACGATGCGGCGCGCCGGCGGCAGGCACTCACGGGCATAGTCGGTGATCCGCGGCACGAGCGGCGTGCGTCCGGTCGGATAGAGATAGGCGGCCGGGCCGTCGGCGCTGAGGTCCAGATTCTCAAAAGCCGCCGTGCGCACCTGTTCCCACGGCAGGCTGGCGGCCGCGTCGGGCGGCGCGGGCGTGTGGACATCGATCCGCGAGGTCGCGTCGATGACCAGTTCCTTGTGCGGTCGATCGACGCGGACCGTGACCATCTCGGCGCCGAACGGTCCGGTCCGCTCCTGGCGCATAGAGGGCGTCGGCGAGACGGTGATGGCGCTTTTCAGCACCGTCTGGGTCGGCGAGGAGCGAGGCGTCAGGCGCAGAACGCAACGGGCGAAGCTGACGCTGTCGCCATAGCTGTAGGTGGTGCGATGGCGCAGGCGGTAAATCACGCCAACCCCACCAGCTTGACCGTCGGCACCGCGCTGGCGCCCTGCAGGAAGAACCGGTCCGCGACGGCGCCGGACGCCCGCATCAGCGCGCGCTCCCAGCGGTGCATCTTGTCGGCGTCGAGCCGCGCCGCATCCTCGGTCTGCATCTCGGTGGCGAGCGGCAGGATGATCCGACTGGGTTCCTCCAGCATCCCGTCTTCCTGCAGGGTGGGCAGGACGGCCAGGTGCTCCTTCAGCAGGTTAACCTGGAAGGCGGCCGAGCGGGTGTTGTAGGGGTCCAGCATGACCAGGTCGCGCACCGGCGTCAGGGCGAGGCCGACCAGATAGCGCGCGCGGTAGGTGATCTGGCTGTCGGCCAGGTCGAGCAGCAGGTCCAGGTCGTCCAGCGTCGCCTTGTCGTGGGCGAGCATGCGCGAGACGCGGCAGGTGTTGACCCCGCGCTCGACCCGCCGCCCGATATCGAGGAAGCGCCAGCCGGCGACCCGGTTCATGTTCTCGCCGGCCAGTCCGGACAGGCCAGCCAGGTGTTGAAGCGCGTCCTCCACCTGCTTCAGCGCCTCGGCCTCTGAGGTCACTTCCTCGTTGGCGAGGTCGGCCTCCAGTTCCAGCAGCAGGGCCCAGAAATCTGGCGACAGCCGCTCGCGCATGCCCGAGGCG
>JANPKX010000195.1:0-7177 GCA_031426235.1 Alphaproteobacteria bacterium
CAACCGGGTCAACATCATCGCCGTGTCGATCGTGATCTGGTCAGGCTTCACGGCGCTTTGCGGAACGGCGGCCAACTTCGCCACCCTGGCCGCCTATCGCTTCGGCGTCGGGGTCGGCGAGGCGGGGCTTTCGCCCCCGGCGCACTCGCTGATCTCCGACTACTTCGAGCCCAAGAAGCGGGCCTCGGCGCTGGCGGTCTATTCGTTCGGCATCCCGCTAGGCTCGATGATGGGCGCGGTGATCGGCGGCTTCATGCTGGATCACTTCACCTGGCGAACCGCCTTCATGCTGGTAGGCCTGCCGGGCATCGCGATCGCGATCCTTCTAAAGCTGATGGTCAAGGAGCCGCCGCGCGGCCACTCCGAGCCCGCGGGCGGCCATGCCGCACCGGCCAAGGTCCCCTACTCCCTTCGCAACGAAATGCGCGAAATGGGCGCCGTGGTGGCCGTGCTGTTCGGCAAGTGGCCGATCTTCAACATGGTGATGGGGATCACCCTGGTGTCCTTCGCCGGCTATGGTGGGGGCCAGTTCGCACCGCCCTATTTCATCCGCGCGTTCGGGCTCAGCTATGGCGAGGTGGGCCTGATCACCGGGCTGGTCGCTGGGCTGTCACAGGGGATCGGCACCCTGCTGGGGGGTCCGCTGACCGATCGGCTGGCGGCGCGTGGGCCTCGCTGGTACGCCCTGGTCCCGGCGATCGGCGTGACCATCGCCTTCCCGCTCATCGCGGCCGTGTACCTCGCGCCCAGTTGGCAGACCGCAGCACTGATCCTGCTGCTGCCGGGCCTGTTCTCCTACACCTACCTGGGGCCCACGTTCGGCGTGGTTCAGAACATGGTGCCGACCTATCGCCGGGCGACCGCGACGGCGATCCTGCTGTTCTTCGTCAACCTGATCGCCCTGGGCGGCGGGCCGCCCTTTGCCGGGTGGGTCATCGACCACCTGGCCGCCTTCCACTTGGCAAACCCGCTGCAGGACGGTTTCTGGGCGGCGGCTTCCGGCCTGTTCCAGTCTGGCGCGGCGAGCTTCCAGACGGCCTGTCCGGGCGGCTCCGCGCCGGCCGGCGCCACGGCGGACGTGGTCGCGGCCTGCAAGGGCTCGCTGGTCCTGGCCACCCGGCATGGCGTGATCATCGCCTACGCGATCAGCCTGTGGGGCGCGCTGCACTATTTCCTGGGCTCGTTCGGGCTTGCCAAGGCGATGGCCAAGGCGCGCGCCGACCGCGGCGAAGTCTGAAACGCGGCTTTTCCGAGCCGGGTGCGACGGGGCGGCTCGCGCGGAGCCGCCTCTCAGACTGCGTCCATAGGTATAGTTAAAAATCGCTTGAGGCGAGAATCCGTGTCGCCTCCGAGGGGCAAGCGCTTGCTGGCTCTACTGCAGCGTGCGCCTGTCCGGCACAGAATTTGCTCGGTGGCGGACATGGACAAGCTTTCCAAAGCGCTCTCAGCGCCGATCATGGCGGCCCTGCTCACGGTTGCGGCGCCCTCGTCCGCTGCCACAATGCTCTCCGTGAATTGGGGCGAGGGCTGCGGCAAGACGACCTGTTTTGACAATTCCGGCGTCTACACCCGCACGTTCTCGGCACGTGACTTTTCCGGGCCGGTTTCCATCAGCCAACTGTTGATGCAGCGCGGCGTTCTGGGCGCGCTGGACGACGCGACGTTCCGGATCAGTTTCCAACTCAATGGGGCGGAACTGGGCACGTGGGGCCGCTACAACATGGCCGGGATCGGCGGCGACCAACTCGGCTTCTCGGGCCAGGACGTCGTGTGGAATCCTGAGGACGGCGACCTCGTCCTCGTCCTGGCTCTCGACCCCGCGCCCAAGGTGGGCGGCGGCGGCGCGTTCTTTGCGTCCGCCCCGGACGAGAGCGGCCCTCTGGGTGGCGGATCGACCCTGGAGGAGCCCTTCGGCCTGGGCGAACAGCCTGGCGGCGATCCGCCCGCCGGTCGCCCGAGCGGCGTGGGTGGGGCCGTGCCTGAGCCCTCGACATGGGCGCTGCTGATCGGCGGATTCGGCCTGGTTGGCGCGGCGCTGCGGCGTCGTCGGCTTGTGGCTTCACTGCAACCCTGCCGATAAATCCTCGCCTGACAAGCGTGTGACAGTCTTGACATCGTTGCCAAAAAATCCGTGATCCTTCTCCATAGCCGCCCGTCGCATGCCGGGTGTGGGGAGAGAGAATCCATGAAAATCCAACTTGTTCGAGCCGCTTCTTGTGCGGCGCTGCTGGCGTTTGGCGCCGGCGTTTCCGAATCGGCCGCCCAGGCGAGCGCCGATGTCAGCGAAGTCGTGGTGACCGGATCGCGGATCCGCACCAGCCCGCTGGACCGCGATCAACCGGTCGTCCAGATCGATGAGGCCCTGGTCGCCAAACAGGGGCTGACCTCGACCGTCGACGTTCTGCAGCGCATCCCCTCTGCGGGCGGCGGCCTGAATTCCAAGTTCAACAATTCCGGCAACTTCGGCAATCCGCCGGACGGCGGCGGCGTTGGCGCCGGGTCGGCAGAAATCGACCTGCGCTATCTCAGCTCGCGTCGCGTGCTTGTTCTGGTGGACGGCCTGCGTTGGGTGCCCGGCGCCGCGGCTTCGGGTGTTCCCGGCTCGGTGGACCTGAACACCATCCCCACCGCCATGATCAGCCGTATGGAGGTGCTGCAGGAAGGCGCCTCGCCGATCTATGGGTCGGACGCGATCGCGGGCGTGGTGAACATCATCACCAAGGACCGCCAGGAAGGCTTCGTCGCCAACGCCCAGATCGGCCAGACCGATCACAGCGACGGCTTCGCCCAGGACTACAACGTCTCGTGGGGCGCCAAATCGGGCGGCACTCACATCGTAGTCGGCGGCGGCTACTTCAAGCAGGACGCGGTTCTGGCGGGCGATCGCGCGAT
Organism: Alphaproteobacteria bacterium; assembly: GCA_031426235.1. Taxonomy (GTDB): domain Bacteria; phylum Pseudomonadota; class Alphaproteobacteria; order Caulobacterales; family Caulobacteraceae; genus Phenylobacterium. Next base: position 2,893 of record JANPKX010000195.1, read on the forward strand.
CAGCCGGTTCCCCTCGCCCTTCGCGACCTCCTGCCTCGCAGGCGGCTGCAGCTCCGGCACGCCTCTCGGGCGCTTTATCGTCAGTGACCCGAACACGGGCCGCGACCTGAACCTGACGCTGAAGCAGGCGCTTCAGCCCGGCCAGCGCCCGGTCTACGTGCCCGGCGATCCGACCGGCGCGGCCGGCAGCTTCAAGGGCTTCACCACGGCCGACCGGTTCAACTTCCAGCCGTTCAACTACATCTCCACGCCGCTGGAGCGCGTCAGCCTGTTCGGCTCGGTGACCCAGGACATCACCGACGACGTGCAGCTGCGCGTCCGCGCCAGCTACGTCCAGCGCAAGTCCGCCAACCAGGCGGGCCCCCTGCCGCTTTTCGTCGGCCCGGACGCCGGCAACGGCAACCTTCTGGACACCGTTCGCGTCGACGCCACCAACCCCTTCAACCCCTTCGGCTTCACGCTCCAGAACGGCACCTACGCCTTCATCGGCCGCCGCCTGATCGAGAATGGCCCCCGCCACTACGAGCAGGAGGTCGATACCTGGAACGTCACCGCCACCCTGTCGGGTGAGTTCGCGGTGGGTGAGCGCAACTGGAACTGGGACGTCAACGCCCTCTACTCGCGTAACCACGCTCAGCAGACCTTCACCGGCAACGTCAACGCCCAGCGGGTGCAGCAGGCCCTGGGTCCGGTGGCGCAGTGCACGGGCTCATGCGTCCCGCTGAACATCTTTGGGGGCGCGGGCACCATTACCCCGGCGATGCTGGCCTTCATCGGCTTCACCCAGCAGGACACCAGCCAGCAGGAACTGACCGACTTCTCGGCCAACCTGACCGGCGACATCATCGACCTGCCGGCGGGGCCGCTGGCCTTCGCCGTCGGCCTGGAGCGCCGCCGCAACGAGGGCTACTTCCAGCCTGACGCGATCGTCGCCGCCGGCCTGTCGTCGGATATCCCGGCCCAGCCCGCCAGCGGCAAGATCACGGTCAAGGAAGCCTATGGCGAGCTGCGCATCCCGCTGCTCGCGGACATGCCCTTCTTCCAGCGTCTGGACGCTTCGGTGGCCGCGCGGGTGTTCGACTATTCGACCTCGGGCTCGGGCGAGACCTACAAGGCCGGCCTTTCCTGGCGTCCGGTGGATGAACTGCTGTTCCGCGGCTCTTACGGCGAGGGCTTCCGCAGCCCCTCGATCGGCGAGCTGTTCGGGACCGCCTCGCGGTTCGACCAGGAAGTCGTCGACCCCTGCTCAGGCTTCTCGGCGGCCACGCCGGCCAACGTCCGCGCCAACTGCATCGCGCGCGGCGTTCCGGCCAACGGCAGCTACACCCAGCTCAACCCGCAGATCTCGGTGATCACCAGCGGCAACCGCAACCTCAAGCCCGAGACCAGCGAAAGCTGGAACTTCAGTGGCGTGTGGGAGCCGTCGGCCCTGAAGGACACGGCCTATTCCCGCAGTGTCTCGCTGGAAGTCGCCTATTCGAACATCAAGCTCGACAAGGCGATCCAGGCCCAGAACGGCCAGGCCCTGCTGGACCGCTGCGCAGCGACCGGTGACGCGCTCGCGTGCGCCACCATCACCCGCACCGCGTCCGGCCAGGTCGCCGGCATCGCCAACCCGCTGATCAACATCGGCGGCATCCAGACCCGCGCGCTCGACGTCAACTTCATCTGGACCTCGCCGGAGTGGGACATCGGGCAGTTCGGCGCCCGCTGGTACACAACCCGCCTGCTGGAGTTCACCGAGTTCGTCCCGACCTCCGCCGGCCTCGCGGCCGTGCAGCGCGAAGGCACCGAGCGCGGCAGCCCCGACCAGGCCTATCCCAAGACCAAGTCGACGATGATGCTCGACTGGGACAAGGCCGATTTCGGCGCGACCCTGACCGGCCGCTATCTCTCCAAGGTCCAGGAGACCGGCGATCCCAACAAGCTGGAGGCGCGGCTCTACGTCGACGCCCAGCTGCGCTGGAACCCCAGCTTCCTGGATGACGGCCTCGCCTTCGCGGTGGGCGTGAACAATCTGTTCGACAAGGACCCGCCGGGCTGCGTCACCTGCGGCCTGAACAACTACGACCCCAACGCCTACGACGCGCCGGGCCGCTTCATGTACCTGCGCCTGAGCTACAAGCACTAAGCCGGGTTGACTTGGGTCGGGGTGTGGCAGCACACCCCGACCCATGATCCCCCGTTACGCCCGCAAGGAAGCCGCCGACGTCTGGTCGCCCCAGACCCGCTTCAAGATCATGTTCGAGATCGAAGCCCACGCCGCCGACGCCATGGCGGACTTGGGCGTGATCCCGAAGGAGGCCGCCCGGGTCATCTGGGAGAAGGGCCGCGACGCCATCTGGAACTCTGACCGCATCGACGAGATCGAGCGCGAAGTGAAGCACGACGTCATCGCCTTCCTGACCCACGTCACCGAGATCGTCGGCCCGGAAGCCCGCTTCCTGCACCAAGGCATGACCTCGTCGGACGTCAACGACACCGCGCTGGCCGTCCAGCTCTGCCGCGCCACCGACCTGTTGCTGGACGATGTCGATATGGTGCTGGCCGCCCTCAAGCGGCGCGCCTACGAGCACCGCCTGACGCCGACCGTCGGCCGCAGCCACGCCATCCATGCCGAGCCCACCACCTTTGGCCTGAAGCTGGCGGGCCACTACGCCGAGTTCCAGCGCGCCAAGGAACGGCTGGCCATGGCCCGGTTCGAGATCGCCACCTGCGCCATCTCCGGCGCGGTCGGCACCTTCGCCAACGTCGCGCCCGAGGTGGAAGCCTATGTGGCGGACAAGCTGGGCCTCGCCGTCGAGCCTGTCTCGAGCCAGGTCATTCCGCGCGACCGTCACGCCGCCTATTTCGCGGCCCTCGGCGTGGTCGCCAGCTCCATCGAGCGGCTGGCAATCGAGATTAGACACCTGCAGCGCACCGAGGTGCTGGAGGCCGAGGAGCCGTTCGATCCCGGTCAGAAGGGCTCGTCGGCGATGCCGCACAAGCGCAACCCGATCCTGACCGAGAATCTGACCGGCCTCGCACGCCTGATCCGCTCGGCCGTGGTCCCGGCGATGGAGAACGTGGCCCTCTGGCACGAGCGCGACATCAGCCACTCGTCGGTCGAGCGCGCCATCGCGCCGGACGCCACGGTCCACCTGGACTTCGCCCTGCGCCGGCTAGCCGGCGTGATCGAGCGCCTGGTGATCTATCCCGAGAACATGGCCAAGAACCTGGACCGCCTCGGCGGGCTGGTGCACTCCCAGCGCGTGCTGCTGGGCCTGACCCAGAAGGGCCTGAGCCGCGAGGCCAGCTATGCCGCCGTCCAGCGCAACGCCATGAAGGTCTGGCGCGGCGAGGGAAACTTCCTCGACTTCCTAAAGGCCGACCCGGAGATCACCCTGGCCGACGCCGAGCTCGAGGAGCTGTTCAACCTGGGCTACCACTTCAAGAACGTCGACCTGATCTTCGCACGGGTGTTCGGCGAGCAGGCGGAGCAGGCGGCATCGCATCCCTCGAGGGTATCCGCCGCCTCAGCCTCAGCCTGAGCCTTCCGGTCGCACACGAGGTTACCTACCACGGTGAACCCTGGTTCAACGTGGGCACGAAGGCGTTCGCGCTGCAGTGTGGCGGGCGTGTCATCCTGAGGGCGCCGCGCCAGCCACGCAGACGCCCTTGACGCCCCATGGGGAAAGCCCGTCTCTTCGCCCCTGAAAAGGGATCCACCGATGGACATGCAAGGCATTCTGACCCGTCAAAAGGCCGCCCACCTGCGGGACGGCCCGCCGACCGCCGAGGCCCGGATCGCCCGGCTGGAGCGTTGCGTCACGCTGCTGATCGAGCATCGCACAGCCATCGAAGACGCCCTGATCGCCGACTTCGGCGCGCGCTCTCGCGACGCGACCGCCCTGGCCGATATCGCCGCCTCGATCGGCCCCCTCAAGCACGCGCGGGACAGCCTGCGCCAATGGATGAAGCCGGAGAAGCGCAGGACGACGCCCGCGATCCTGGGCTTGTTCGGCGCCAAGGCGGAGGTGCGGTTCCAGCCCAAGGGCGTGGTCGGCGTCATCAGCCCCTGGAACTTCCCCGTCAATCTCACCTTCGCCCCGCTGGCCGGAATCCTGGCTGCAGGCAACCGGGCCATGATCAAGCCCTCCGAGTACACGCCAGCCACGTCTGAGCTGATGCGCACCATGTTCGCGTCGGTGTTCTCGGAAGAGGAGATCGCCGTGGTGACCGGCGGCCCCGAGGTTGGAGAGGCGTTTGCCGGCCTGCCCTTCGATCACCTGATCTTCACCGGAGC
>JANPKX010000196.1:0-2451 GCA_031426235.1 Alphaproteobacteria bacterium
GCCGCCCGCCGCGCTGGCGCGGGCTTCCAGCCCGGCGATGACGGTGAGGAGGCCCGCGCCGGCCATCACACAGCCACGAGCGGCATAGCCGATACGGGCCAAGCTGCCCGCCAGGGCCGCGCGCCCCGACCCGCATTCGAGGTCGCGGGTGAAATGGCTGCGGCAGGCGCGGACCACGTTGGCGACGCCCGCTGCGACAATGACGCCGCCGCCGGCGATGACGGCGACGTCGCCGCCCGGAAAGGCCAGCACGGCGCGGATTGCCGCCTCCGTCGAGGCCTGGTCGTCCGCTTCGCGCAAGTCCTCGATGGCGTCCAGGATGCCGAACACCGAGATGGCCAGACCCGCATAGACGAGGCCGCTTAGCCCCTTGCCCGCGCGTTCCGCCACAGCGCGAGGCGTTCGGCCGAGCCGGTCGGCGTCGAAGATCGACTGAAGCGCGCGCCATCCTGCAAAGGCGTAGAGACCCAGGCCCGTCAGCCAAAGCAGCGCGACGCCGGGCGGCCAGGCGCCCCAGGCCTCCATAGCCTCGACCGCGCCCTTCGCCCGCGGCGTCACGCCCAGCGCGGTGAGAATGGCGATGGCGCCGATGCTGAGGAAGACCAGCGCACGTGCGACGTATCCGAACCGCGCTGCGCCCTCGATGGCCTGCGCCGCCAGGCGAAGAAGGCGAGGATCGCTCAGCGCGGCCGGCGCCAGCCGCCGGGCCAGCCGGTAGGGTCCTGTCGTCGTCACGCCGCCGCCGCGTCCAGCGCCAGGGCATGCCGGCGGCAATGTTCGAGATAGGCGCGCTCATGGATACCCAGCAGATCCACCACCGCCGACCAGAGCCATCCCGGCGCCTCCAGGGTCGCACTGCGCGCGCGCACCAGGGCCCCGCGCCACGTCTCGCGGTCGACGCGGCTCATCTGGCGGCCATGCGCCTTGCCCACGACGCCGGCGAGGTAGGCAGCCAGGGCCGTGGCCTGCTCCGGAAGAAGGCGTCCGACCTCCAGCTTGAGGTCCTGAGGCATCAGCTCGCGCACCACGACGGGCTTGCCCAGGAGCCGCGCCGCGATCATCCGCTCGCCCAGATTCGGCGACAGCGCGCGCGCGCCGGTGACGACCCGGCGGGCCGGGTCGCGCGGCATCGCCACCCCTGCGGCCCTGGGCGCGGCCGCGGTCACCGCTTCCTTGATGTCCATCAGACAGAGCGAGGCGCGTTTGCCCCTGCCCACGCGCAGCATGACGGCGTAGCGGGCGCGCCCCAGCGAACTGCAGCCCTTTGCCCAGTAGGCGGCATCGACGAGCGCTACGGGCGCATCCTCCGCCTGCGCCTGCAATGCGGCGACGGCGGCGTCTATGGCGGGGTCGGCGAACAAGGCCTCGATGCCGGACCGCTCTTCGTCGGTGATGGCCCAGAACCGTTTGCCCAGCGGCAAGCCCGGTTCGACGGCATCCAACCGCTCCTCGGCCAGGTGGCGCCAGCGCCTTCCCATGGCGCGGCGCAACAGGTCATCCACGACCGGCGGCCGCAGATCCGCCTCCCCGACCGCGTCGAAGTCTCCCGCCAGGGCGGTCTCGTACCCGGCCGCCAGGTGTTCCAGGATGCGCGCTGTGGTGACCCCGGGCAGGTCCGAACCCCGCGCCGCCGAGGCCAGAGACAGGCCCAGCCGGATAAGGTCGTGAGCCGGATTGCCCAGCACGGTCTGGTCCAGGTCGCGGATCTGCACCGCAACCTGCCCCTGCGCGTCCGCCAGCGGACCCAGATTACCCAGGTGGCAGTCGCCGCAGATCCAGACCGACGGCCCGTCCGGAACCGTGGTCGGCCCGGCTTCCAGCCAGGCGTAGAACTTGGCCGTGCTGCCGCGCACATAGGCGTGGGCGGACCGCGCCATCTTCAGGTTCTGCAACTCGCGCAGCCGGGTCGCGCGCAACTCAGGTGTTGTGACCATGGGATCCCCTCGTACGGCGTGCGCCACAGGGCGTGAGCGTATGGCGACGCTGCAGGTTCCAGGGCCGCGCGGGCCACGCGCGGCGGAACCAAGACACGACGAGGTTCGTTTGGCGGCGAACCCCCAAGGGAGATCCCGATGTCGAAATCCATTCTGTTCGCTGCGGCCGCCATGGCCCTGACCCTCTCGGCCTGCCAGCAGAAGCAAGCCACCCCGACCGCTGACGCCGGCACCACCAACGAGGCCGTGAACGCAGCTCAGGACGCGACCTCTGCCGCCGTGGGCGCCGCCGCCTCCGCGACGGTCGGCCAGATGACCACGGAGTCCTTCGTGACCAATGCCGCCATCAGCGACATGTACGAGATCCAGGCTGGCAAGATCGCCCAGGCCAAGGGCCAGTCCGCTGGCGTCAAGGACTTCGGCAAGATGATGGTCACCCAGCACACGGCCATGACCAACACCATGAAGCCGCTGGTGACCGCGGCGAACCAGACGCCGCCCGCCGGGCTCGACGAGC
>JANPKX010000197.1:0-2577 GCA_031426235.1 Alphaproteobacteria bacterium
TTCCTGGTGCTGGGCATCATCCCCACTTTCCTGGTGGGCGCCGAACGTGCGCTCGAGAGCATCGAGCACATCATCGTCGACAACATGCATGAGCGGAAGATGCTGATGTTCCAGCGTTCCGACAGCTTCATCATCCTGCCGGGCGGCATCGGAACCCTTGAGGAAGTGGTCGAGCTCCTGTCTTGGCGGCGGCTGGACCTGCACGCCAAGCCGATCATCTTCTACAACCCGCGTGGCTTCTGGGAGCCCCTGTTCAAGCTGTTCCAGCACACGGTCGACGAGAACCTGACCCCGCCCGACTTCATGCAGGCGTGGATCTCCGTCGACACGGTGGACGCGATCGTTCCGGCCCTGCTGGGCCAGCGGCGCGAGACCTTCCCGTCGGAGGCGGCGGTCGGCCGGAGGGGATAACGGCGGCTGTTGCGCGAAAGCCGCAAGGTTTCTGGATCCGCGCCGCCTGCGCATCCCCGGCAGGGGTTCGCGCGTACCGTTTGGATCGCCGCGCGACGGCGATGCGGACCCAGTAACGCGAAGGCTTACCTCATGCGAATTTTCCTCCTCACGGCCGTTGCGGGCGCGGCCCTGGCGGCTGGCGCGGCCCAGGCCCAGGACACCAGCTGGACGGGCGCCTACGTCGGCGTGGTGGGCGGCTATGCCGACCGCTCCGAGAGCAAGGGCGAGACCATCGGATTCGACACGAATCTCGATGGCCGCTTCGACAACACGGTCACGACGGCAGCCGGCGCCAACGCCTTTTCCACCGGCTTCTGCGGCGGCGCGTTCAACACCAACGCCGCGCCCGGCGGCTGCCGCGGCGACGACAAGAGCGACGTCGAGATCGGCGTCCGCGCCGGCTACGACTACCAATTCGCCGGCGGGTGGGTCGTGGGCGGCGTGGTCGAATACACCCAACTGGAACTCTCAGACGCGGTGACCGCCTTCTCGACCACCCCGGCGTCGTACAGCTTCACGCGCAAGCTGAACAACGTGCTCGCCGCGCGTGCGCGCGCGGGCTACGCGTTCGATGAGAACCTCGTTTACGTGACCGGCGGCTACGCGCGGGGCAACGTCCGCCGCAGCTTCACCACCACGAACACCGTCAACGCCTTCCCGCGCTCGGGCGGGGGCGATGCCGACGGCTATCAGATCGGCCTGGGCGTCGAGCGCAAGCTGACGCCGAACTGGGCGGTTGGAGCCGAATTCCTCCGGACCAGCCTGAAGGACGACGAATTCGGCGTTCGGGCCACCAACAACGGCACAACCGCGGCGACCAACCCCTTCATCCTCCAGAACGCGCAGGGCACCGGCTTCCGGCGCACCGACGACGACATCGAATTCAACAGCTACCGCGTGACCCTGAGCTACCGGTTCTAGGGATCGCAATGACGCCGCGGATCGGACGGTCCGCGGCGTCCTCGCCCTGTCGCGACGGCACAGCCGGTCGGGCGGCATCCGACTGACCCGCGGCTCAATGGCGGGGCAAACGGCCGCTTCCCTCGCCGCGCCAGCTGGCGCCTAATCCGTCCATGGCCTCCACCGGGACCCTGCTGGACGAATGGATAGGGATCCCCCTTCCAAACGGTCGCACGCTGTCTGCCCGGCTGGTGGCAGGCCGGTTCCCGCAATCCTCGACCTTTCGCCCTATCGCGCCTTCGATCTCTTCCGTCCTGTCACCCAGCCGCTGCTGTCGTGGTGGGCCGCACAGGGCTACGCCGTGCTGGCGGTCGATATCGCCGGGGCGGGCGGCTCGGACGGCCTCTTGACCGACGAATACAGGCCCGGAGAGATCGACGACATCGTGGCGGTCGTCGCCTGGACGGCCGGACAGGCCTGGTGTGACGGCGCTGTCGGGCTCAGCGGCCTGTCCTGGGCGGCCTTCGCCGCCCTACGCGCAGCGGGCCGCCGCCCCCCGGCGCTGCGGGCCATGGTGCTGGGCGGGGTCTCCGAGGACGGCTGGACCACGGACATCCACAACCTCGGGGGCCAGACCTACGCAGCGCGCGTCGACTGGGCCGGCGTGATGCTGATGTTCAACGCCCTGCCGCCGGACCCGCAGCAGGTCGGCGAGGGCTGGCGGCAGGTCTGGCTGAAGCGGCTCGGGTCAAACCGGCCGTGGATCATTCCCTGGCTGTCGCACCCCGAGCGCGACGGCTATTGGCAGGGCAAGGCCGCGCCTATGTCCGACACCCCGCTGCTGCTCTATTCGGGTTGGGCGGATAAGTACGCTACCTCGGTCCTGCGCATCGCCGCGGCGTGGAAGGGCCCGGTGCGCACGATCGTCAGCCCCTGGGAGCACGCCACGCCGACCACCGCCGCCCGTGGTCCGCGTATCGGCTTCCTGCAGGAAGCGTTGCGCTGGTGGGACAAATGGCTGAAGGGCCACGAGACCGGTGTGCTCGACGAGCCGGACCTGCGCTACTGGCTGGCCGAGCCCGACCGCAAGGGCGGGCTTGAGCGGGGGACCTGGCGGGGCACGGCGTGGCCCTTCGATCCCGCGCTCACGGCGGTGTTCCAGTTTGTCCGGGACCCCGTCATGCTGACGCCTCGGCCAAAGGCGCCGGCCAGCCTCGCCGACGA
>JANPKX010000198.1:0-2645 GCA_031426235.1 Alphaproteobacteria bacterium
GCCTGGCCATGGCCACCATGGACATCATCAAGCTCTACGGCGCCGAGCCCGCCAATTTCCTGGACGTGGGCGGCGGCGCCGACGAGGCAAAGGTGACGGCGGCCTTCAAGATCATCATCGCCGATCCCAACGTAAAGGGCATCCTGGTCAACATCTTCGGCGGCATCGCCCGCTGCGATATCCTGGCCCAGGGCGTCGTCGCGGCGGTCAAGCAGGTGGGCCTGAAGGTGCCGCTGGTCGTGCGCCTCGAAGGCACCAACGCCGAGGCCGGCAAGAAGATCATCAACGAGAGCGGCCTGAACGTCATCGCGGCGAACGACCTGAGCGACGGGGCGGAAAAGATCGTCAAAGCCGTGCGGGGCGCTGCCTGAACCATGTCGATCCTGATCAACAAGACCACCCGCGTCCTCTGCCAGGGCATCACCGGCGCCCAGGGGACGTTCCACTCCGAACAGGCCATCGCCTACGGCACCAAGATGGTCGGCGGGGTGACGCCGGGCAAAGGCGGGACCACCCACATTGGCTTGCCGGTGTTCAACACCGTGGGCGAGGCGATGGCCCAGACCGGCGCCGAGGCCAGCGCCATTTACGTGCCGCCGGCCTTCGCGGCGGACAGCATCCTGGAAGCCATCGACGCCGAGGTGCCGCTGATTATCTGTATCACCGAGGGCATCCCGGTGGCCGACATGGTCCGGGTGAAGCGCTCGCTGTCGGGCTCGAAATCCAGGCTGATCGGGCCCAACTGCCCCGGTGTCCTGACACCCGATGAGTGCAAAATAGGCATCATGCCGGGCAACATCTTCAAGAAGGGCTCGGTGGGTGTTGTTTCCCGCTCGGGCACCCTTACCTACGAGGCCGTGTTCCAGACGACGCAGGTCGGCCTGGGGCAGACGACCGCCGTCGGTATCGGCGGCGACCCCGTGAAAGGCACCGAGTTCATCGACATGCTCGACATGTTCCTGAAGGACCCGGAGACGGAATCGATCATCATGATCGGCGAAATCGGCGGTTCGGCGGAAGAAGACGCGGCGGAATTCATCAAGAATTCACCGATCAAGAAGCCCATGGTCGGCTTTATCGCGGGACGCACCGCGCCGCCCGGTCGGCGCATGGGTCACGCGGGCGCGATCATCTCCGGCGGCAAAGGCGGCGCCGAGGACAAGATCGCGGCGATGGAGGCGGCGGGCATCCGCGTGTCGCCCTCTCCGGCGGCGCTAGGGACCACGCTGGTCGAAGTGCTCAAAGGCGCCTGACCGGGGCGCGCAGACGATTGGGGCGGTCCGCGCTCGGCTCCTTCTTTCGAAGTCCGTGGGCCCGCCCCGGAAGGCGAAAGACATGGCGGACGACGCAGGCCTGATCAACGACATCCTGGCCGAAACCTCGTTTCTCTACGGCGGCAATGCCGCGTTCGTTGAGGACCTCTATGCGCGCTGGTCGGCGGACCCGGCGTCCGTGGAAGCCTCATGGCAGGCCTTCTTCGCGACCCTGGCCGACCGCGCCGAGGATGTGACGCGCGCCGCCGCTCAGCCCGCCTGGACGCCCCGCGCCACGCCCATGGCCCGGCCGGACTGGTTGAGCGCCATCGACGGCCTGTGGCCCGCAATCGAGGCCAAGGTCGGCAAAACATTGGAGGCCCGCCAGCCGACCGCCTCGGTGGACCAGGTGCGCGCCGCCACCCTGGATTCCCTGCGCGCCATCATGATGATCCGCGCCAACCGGATGCGCGGCCACCTGAAGGCCAACCTGGACCCCCTGGGTCTGGCGACCACGCCGGGCGACGCCTCCGAACTCGATCCCGCCAGCTACGGCTTCGCCGAGCCGGATTTCGACCGTTCGATCTTCCTGGATTTCGTCCTGGGGCTGGAGACGGCGACGATCCGCGAGATCCTGGCGATCCTGCGCCGCACCTACTGTGGCAACGTTGGCGTGCAGTACATGCATGTCTCCGACCCCAAGGAGAAGGCCTGGCTGCAGGAGCGGATCGAGGGGCGCGACAAGGAAATCACCTTCTCCAAGGAGGGCAAGGTCGCCATCCTGAAGAAGCTGATCGAGACCCAGGGCTTCGAACAGTTCCTGCACCGGCGCTTCCCCGGCACCAAGCGCTTTGGCCTGGACGGCGGCGAGGCCATGGTTCCGGCGCTGGAGCAGATCATCAAGCGCGGCGGCGCCATGGGCTGCCGCGACATCGTGCTGGGCATGCCGCACCGCGGGCGCCTCAACGTGTTGGCAGCCGTGATGGGCAAGCCTTACCACGTGATCTTCCACGAGTTCCAAGGCGGTTCGGCGACCCGCAGCGACGTGCAGGGGTCGGGCGATGTGAAATATCACCTGGGCGCCAGTTCGGATCGCGAGTTCGACGGCAACTCCGTGCACCTGTCGCTGACCGCCAACCCGAGCCACCTGGAGATCGTCAATCCGGTGGTGATCGGCAAGGTCCGCGCCAAGCAGGCCTTCACGCTGCGCGACCAGCCGTCAGCGGGGCGCGGCCACGCGATGCCGCTGCTGCTGCATGGCGATGCGGCCTTTGCGGGCCAGGGCGTGGTGTCGGAGTGCTTCGCGCTCAGCGGCCTGCGGGGCTACGGGGTCGGCGGGACGATGCACTTCATCGTCAACAACCAGATCGGCTTCACCACCAGCCCCAAGAA
>JANPKX010000199.1:0-8523 GCA_031426235.1 Alphaproteobacteria bacterium
TCGCGGCGAGGGCCGCGATGACCGAGTGTGCGGCGAAGGCCCCCAGGGGCCGCCCGTTCCAGACCACGCCCATGGCCTCGGTTTCACCGTCGGCGCGGACCACGGGCCAGGGTTTGGCGGGGTGAAGGTGCAGGTGATCGCGGCCCTGTTCGCCCAGTCTGGTCGCCTCGCGCCCGACGCAGAGCTGAACACCTCCTAGATGGACGGTATAGTCGTCGTGGCTGAAGGTGATGTGCAGCCGCTCCAGGCCGCCGCGTGACCGGGCCAGGGCGGCGCCCAGTTCAGAGCCCGATTGGATCGCGACGACGACCGTAGCGGATTGCCGGACCCGCGCCTCGACGGTGGACAGGCGCTCGATCACCTCGGTGCGGAAGCCCAGCGGCGACTCGGGGCGGCCCGTCCTGGCGTGACCCTGCCCGAGATAGTGGATCAACGGATTGACCCCGGCGGCCTCCAGCTCGGGATAGGCGTCGAGATAGGTTCGAACCGAGAACTCGGGATTGGGGTCCCGGCCTTCACGCCAGCCGAAAGCCATGAAATGGGCGAGGGGGTCATACTTCGCCTCGGCCACGTCCAGGTTGTTTCGGAGGTAGAATTGGCGGTCGAACGCCCGAGCCGCGAGCGCGAGCTCCGACCCACGCTGCCCGAAGGGCCCACGCAGCCTGAAGAGGATCCGTTGGATGAGCCGCGAAAGTACGCCGGGCATGGGCCGTCTCACGGCCGCCGCCCGATCAGGTCGCCGCTCATCCCGCTGTAGGCCAGGTCGTACACGCGCGCGACGCGGCGCGCCCGGCCCAGCGCCAGGATCTCGCCGGAGCCGAAGGCCGCCTCCAGCGCCCCCACATCGGCCAAGACCCGCCCCCGACCGCGACCGGAGGCGAAAGCCGCCACGTTGCCGCTGTCAGGCCCGGTGACCACCATGGCCCCGCCGGCCGCCGCCTCATAGGCCGTGAACGAAAAGGTCTCTCTGCAGAGCGCCCAGATCAGCGCCACATCCACCTCGAGGCCGGCCACGGTCTCGAGCATGGCCCCAGGCCGATCCGCCGTGGCGGTCACGGGATGGAATTCGGCCGGGGTCGCGGGGTCGGGGCGTCCGCCCAGATGCAGGAATTGGTAGCGCGGGTCATCCTCGAACCGATGGGCCAGGTCACGGAATACCGGCCAGCCCTTGAGCGGCGCCGGCATGCCCAGGAACGCGACCCGCAATGGCCGGTCGGCAGGCGCCGCAGGCGCGGTCCCGGCCGCCTTCAGCCGGGCCAGGGGCAGGACCACCGCGCCCTGGGCAGGCAGGTCGCTGCGCGCCTTCCAGAAGTCCAGGGCGACCTGGGACGGCGCTGCGATTGTCAGATTCATGCGCTCGAACAATCGGCGGTGACCGTCCAGATGCCGCGAGCGGAAGGCGCCGTAGGCGCAGATCCGGCAGGCGGGGCTGTCCGGCGCCGGCGCGCCGCAGTCCAGCAGATCGTTCCGCTGCAGGTGGAAGCCGGCGCAAAGGCTCGCGAAATCATGGGTCCAGAAGTAGCCGGCGCTGAGGCCCGCGGCGGTCAGGATATCTGCGGTCGCGTCCGCGCCGTGCCCCAGCAGGCTGTGGACGGCAAAGCTCCGCCGGCCTGGCGTCTGGATCGCCGACGCCGCGGCGACCACCGCGGCCGGGTCGAAGACGCCGATCTTCCGGCCGTCCAGCAGCACGCCCAGCGGCCCGGGTTCATTATTCGCCCGGACCACCGACCAGGGCGCGGCCGGATAGATGTGCAGATGCCGTGCGCCGCGCGCCGCGAAGGCCGCCGCCTCACGCCGCACGCAGGCCTGCAGGCCGCCCAGGACCTCTGTGTAATTGTCGTGGCTGAGGGTGATGTGCAGGTCGCCGGACACCGGCGCCAGCGCCGCGGCCAGGATGTCTTCCGGGTCGAGAGGCAGGGCGGCCGACGCGCGGATCGAGGCTGCGATCCGGTCCGCGACCGGCTTCAGGCGCGAGACGACGTCGAACTCGAAACCCAGATCATGGCGCGCTGCGCGGCCTTCCGCCCGTCCGGCGATCACATAGTGGGCGAACGGATTGATGCCCGACGCGGCGACATCCGGGTTGGCGTCCAAATAGTCGCGAACCGAGAACCGCGCCGTCGGATCACGGCCCTCCCGCCACCCTGTGCTCAGGAAATGACGCAACGGGGGCATGCCGGCCGCCGCGACGTCGGGATTTGCGGCGAGGTAGAACCCAGGATCGAACTCGCGGGACACCGCGGCATCCGCGTCCGCCTGCGATATCGCGCCGGTCCGCACCACCAAGGCGCCGCGCGAGGGCTGGCCCGCCGCCAGTCCATCCATGTCCCCTTGGCCCCAGGCCGGGGGCGCCCAGTCCTGGAGCCGGAAATAGTGGGCCGCGTGCCGGGACGCCGCGATCTCCCGGCCCTCGTAGCGGCCTTGGGTCAGGTAGTGGTGGAAGGGGTCGCGACGCAGCCGCTTAACGTCTGGATTGTCCGACAGGTAGTCGGTCGCCGAGAACCAAGGCGCCGGATCGCGCGCCTCCCGCCAGCCCTGCAGGCTGTAGTGCCGAATCGGGGCCACGTCCGCCGGCAGGTCGGTGTAGATGGCCCGGTAGAAATCGGCATCCAGAGCCGCCGAGATCACCCGTCGGATCTCTACGCTCTGCGGGGATGCGGCGGCTCGGGCCCGGGCGGCCATGCGGTCGGAAATCCTGTGGACGGCGGACGCGGCGGGTGATGTGCAACAGATGCCGGGCGCGATCAACCGCTTGCCGCGCCCGGCGCCGCCCCGTACCACGCAGATGACCATGAGCCGTACGCCCGCGCCCATACCTGTCGACGGCAACCTCGCCTCGACCAGGAAGCCTGCCCCCCGCACCGCCTACCTGGTGCTGGGCATGCACCGTTCGGGCACGTCGGCAGTCACTCAGTTGCTCGCCCTGGCCGGCTGCGCTCTTCCGGCCAATGTGATGCCGGGCGACGAACACAACGCCAAGGGCTACTTCGAGCCGTGGAAAATCGCGATCTTCAACGACGAGCGCCTGCGGGCCGGCGGTTCGGCCTGGGACGACATCTTCGCCTACCCCTACCGCGAGTTGCCGGCTGAGGACGAAGCGGCGTGGCGGACACGGGCGGGCCGGCTGTTCGACAGCGAGTACCGCCGCGCGACGTGGCCGTTGGTGAAGGACCCGCGCGCTACCGTGCTGGCGCCCATGTGGCTGGCGGTGCTGGCCGAACGCGGGATCGGGGTCCGCGTGGTGATTCCGGTCCGGCATCCCCTCGCGGTGGCGGGCTCCTTGACCCGGCGCGACGGGTTTGCACCCCAGAAGTCGGTGCTCGTCTGGAGCGCCTACATGCTGGCCGCGGAAGCCTATACGCGCGACCTGCCGCGGGCTTTCGTCGGTTACGACGCCCTGTTGGCCGACTGGCGGGCCGAGGTGGCGCGGATCGAAGCGGCCCACGGCGCGCCCTTGCCGCGGCTGACCCTAGGCGCGGCCGCTCGCATCGACGCCTTCCTGACCCCTGAGTTGCGCCACAATGCTCCCGAGGACGGGCTTCGTGCGCTTGGATGGGCCGGCGACATCGCCCAGCGCGTCCACAGTTGGTTCGAGGCCCGGGCGGCGGGCGGAGATCCGGACCGCACCATCCTCGACCACGCCGCCGCGGACCTGGCCCACCGCCAGCGCGAAATCGGAATGCTGTTCTCGCCCGCCGCCCGCGACCTGGCCGGGGCGCGAGCCGAGTTGCTGGAGGCGCGGCAAAGCCTGGAGGTCGCTGCCGCCCTGGAGACCGAACTCCGACATAAGGTTGCCACGCTCGAGGCCGGGTGGCGCGCCGATCAGGCCCAGCTCGCCGCCGCCCGCGCGCTCATCGCCGAGGTCGATGCGGACCTCACCGCGGTGCTGAAGGGGGAATAGCGGTTACGCGCGGCGCAGGCGCGGATCGATGGCGAGGTAGATGATGCCGGTGAGGGCTGCCAGATCCAGGACGTACAGATACCGGTAGTCGCAGGCGATCGAGATAGCCAGGAAACTCGCCGCGAACCCGATCGCCCCCATCATCAGTCCGGCCATGATTAGGTCAGCGGGCTCTCGCCGGATCATCAGTACGAGGAAGACAGCGAACGCCAGCCCGCCGAACGCCAGGTGCGACATGGCCGGCGTGTCGAAGAAATAGGTCGCGTAGTTGAACAGCCGTCCGTCAGCGCGGTTCGCCCGCGCAGGCAGATTCAGATCTTTCAGCGTCTTTGGCGGCCCCTCGATCCCCACATGCACTGGCAGGCAGCCCATGATGTTCGGTGTGGTCAGGACGGTCTTGAAGGCGACGACACGGGTGCGGAGGTAGAGGTCGGGCTGACCATTGATCAGGTCCAGCCACTCAGCCCGGATCGTCGCCCGCGACACACGCGGCAGGTTGTCCTTCAGCCAAGGATCGGCCGTGACGACGTCTACCCGCTCCGGCGAATACAGGCGGTCGGCGTTCGCTCTTAGATAGGCCCCCACGTCCGCCGCCTCGCGGTCGATGCGGGGCGTGGGTCGTCCGGGCTGCAGGGCCGCGGCGGCCGCGAGATCATAGGTCTGCAACAGGCGCAGGCCGCGTCCGCCGGCATTGTCTGGCGCGCCGACGCCCTGGGGCCGAGCCGTGGCGCTGAGCACCAGGGTCAGCACCAGCACCGTCGCCAGCCACCCCGCGGCGACGCGGATGCCGCGCCCCCAGCCCA
The DNA here is from genome assembly GCA_031426235.1 of Alphaproteobacteria bacterium. Taxonomy (GTDB): domain Bacteria; phylum Pseudomonadota; class Alphaproteobacteria; order Caulobacterales; family Caulobacteraceae; genus Phenylobacterium. The sequence continues at coordinate 4,705 of JANPKX010000199.1, forward strand.
TGGCCGACCGCGCCCACGCCAGGGCCAGCGCCGCCGGCAGCGCGAGGATCAGCCCGTTCTGTCGCAGCAAGCCGGCCGCCGCGAACAGCAGGGCTGCCACCGCCAGGCTGATCCAGGGCGTCGTCCGGCCGCCGTCGCGAACGCCGAAGGCCAGGATCATGAACCCCGCCACCGTCACCACGGCGAACAGCACGTCCTTCCAAACGATCGCGGGATAGATCAGGAGCTGGGGGAGGGCGATCACGCCGAGGGCTAGAATCGGCGCCAGCCAGGTGGTGCGGGGGCGCAAGCCCGGCATCGCCGCCCAGGCGCCGAACAGCAGGCTGCCGGTCAGGATGATGGCCAGCGAAGGTCCGGGCGACACGGAGTCGAGCCGCCCCAGCAGCCAGCCGAAGATGGCCGGGTTCCAGGTCTCGCGAACGCCAAACCGCCCCTCGTGCAGCGCCAGGACGGAGTCCACCGACATGTGCCCCGGCCAGTTCAGCCACAGCATCATCCCAAATCCGCCCAGCAGCACCAGGCGCAGGGCCGCCCGCGGCGCGGCGCCCCCACCCGTCATGTGGCCGCGTCCTCGGTCTCGAGCTCGCGCAGCACGGCCAGATAGGGGTGAATCGGCCGGCTGGGCACGTTCAGCACATCGAAATTCACGGCCTGGAGCAGGAACTGGACGCCCAGGATCACCGGCAGGGCGGCCAGCATGACCACCCCCGCCGAGGCCGACTGACCGGGGATCCGATTGGCGAAGTAGCTCAGCGCATAGGCGAAACCGAACAGCAGAAAGAAAAGGCCGAACACCAGCTCCAGGCTGGCTGCCGAGAAGTCGCGCACGAAGTACTGGCCGATGATCCGCTGGCCGAAGTTGCGGGCGTGCTTCACCGCGAAGGGTCCGACGATCTGGCCGATGCGGATGTTCGACACCTCGTCGGCATAGCGGGCCGGCATCGGCACGTCGCGGACCACCGCGCGCAGAGTGCCGAGGTGGTACAGAAGGTCCGTCTCGAAGAAGAACCGCCGGCTGACCTGTTTTTGCATGACCAGACGGGCCACGTTCGCCTCGATGGCCGTGTAGCCGTTGGTGGGGTCGAAGATGTTCCAGTATCCCGTCGACAGCTTGGCCAGGAAGCTCAGCATGGCGTTGCCCAGCACCCGTACCGTCGGCATGGCGGTGAGATGGCTGATCGAGGTGAACCGGTTGCCCTTGGCGTAGTCGGCCTCGCCCAACAGTATGGGCGCCACCAGCTGGGCCGCGTAGCCCAGGTCCATCTGGTCGTCCCCGTCCACCTTCACCAGCACCCTCGCCCCACGGCGGACCGCCTCGCCGTAGCCGGCTAGGGTCGCGCCGCCGACGCCCTGGTTTTTCGGCAGGCGGATCACGATGACGCGCGGATCCGTCGCCTCCGCCGCGATGAAGTCGCCGGAGTTCTCGGGGCAGGCGTCGTCGACGCAGACAATACCCTCGATCCAGGCCGGAGCCTTGGCGATCACCCTCAGGATGTGCCCGCGAACCTTGTAGCAGGGGACCACCAGCCAAACGCCCGCGCCCTCAAGGCTGAGCGCCTGCAGGGCCCGCATGTCGGCCAGCGTCGGGGTTGGTGCTCTCGCCACGTCACCCGGCTTACAGGCAACCCCCGTCCGGCGCCAAGCCCGCGTCCTTGCGTGGCGATAACCCGGCTGATACCTCCGCGCTTCTTTCGGGAGAGGCCATGCATTCCGCCACCCACATGCTGCGGACCGGACAGCGCGGGACGCTGTTCCAGTTGCGGATGGCGGCGCGGGACCTCACCGCCTCGTTCGGCCGTCTTGGCCTGGCCTGGTCGCTGGCCTGGCACGACATCGCGTCGCGCTATCGCGGATCGATCCTGGGACCCTTCTGGATCACCATCTCGATGGGCCTGATGGTTCTGGGGATCGGCTTTCTCTACGCCAACCTCTTCAACATTCCTGTCGACAAGTTCCTGCCGCTGGTGGCGCTGGGGATCGTGTTCTTCGGCGTCATGACGGGCACGATCAACGAGGGGTGCGATACCTTTGTGCACGCCTCGGGCATGCTCTCCCAAACCAGCTTGCCGATGTTCACCTTCGTGTGGCGGGTGGTGTTCCGCAACCTGATCAACCTGGCGCACCACCTGGTGATCGTGGTCGCGGTGCTGGTGTTCTACGAATACTGGAAGGTCGCCAATGTGCCGCTGGCGGTGGTGGGCATCCTGCTGATGCTGCTGAATGCCAGTTGGGTCTCCATGCTGGTCGGGATCGCCTCGGCCCGGTTCCGCGACATCCCCCAGATCGTGGCCTCGGTGATGCAGTTCGCGATCTTCGTCACCCCGGTGTTCTGGCCGCCCACCAAGTTCGGCGACCATCAATGGGTGCTGGACGTCAATCCATTCTACCATCTGCTCGAAGCCGTGCGGGCGCCCTTGCTGGGCCAGGCGGTCGAGCCGCACAGCTATCTGGTGCTGGTGTCGATGGCGGCGGGCGGATGGCTGGCCACCTTCCTCGTTTTCGCGCGCACGCGCCGACGGATCGTCCATTACCTATGACGTCCCTTCCCTCCATAACCTGCACCGACCTGACGCTGCGCTTCCCCGTCTATGGCGTCGACGCCAAGTCGCTGAAGAAGGCCCTCGCCCGGGTCACCGTCGGCGGGCGGCTGGGCCGCCATTCTGGCGTAACCGACGTCACCGCCCTGCAGAGCGTCAACCTCCAGCTCAAGGCGGGGGACCGGCTGGGGCTGATCGGTCACAACGGCTCGGGCAAGACCACCCTGCTGCGCGCGCTTTCCGGCGCCTATGAACCGGACGAAGGCACCGTCGAGGTCCACGGCCGGATCGCCGCCCTGCTGGACCTGTCGCTCGGCATCGACCCCTCGGCCACCGGCTACGACAACATCCGCCTGCGTGGCCGCATCGCCGGCCTCAACGCGCGGGAGATCGAGGAGCGGATGGACGAGATCGCCGCCTTCACGGGCCTCGGTCCGTTCCTGGCCATGCCGGTCAAGACCTATTCCGCCGGCATGCAGGGCCGGCTGGCCTTCGCCGCCGCCACGGCGGTCGAAGCCGTTGTTCTGCTCATGGACGAATGGATCGCGGTCGGCGACGCCGAGTTCCAGAAGCTGGCCCACAAGCGCTTGCTCAAGCTGGTGGAACGCGCCGGCATCCTGGTGCTCGCCACCCACGAGGCGCCCTTGCTCAAGCTCTACTGCAACAAGGTGATGCGCATGGACGGCGGCGTCGCCTCCGAGGTGGTCGACATCCGCCGGCTGGACGAGTTGCTCGCCGCCTGAACCCTAACCGGAAAGCGCCGCGTCGGCCGCCGCCAGCGCCTTCGCGCCATCGAACGCGAAGCCCTGCGCGGCCAGGGCCTCGCCGAGCGCGGTCAGGCACAGCCGCACATGCCACGGGCTCGCGGACGCGCCCATCAGCCCGATCCGCCAGACCTTGCCCTTCAGCGGCCCCAGGCCGGCGCCGAGTTCCAGGTCCCACGCCCTCAGCACATGGGCCCGGACCGCCGCCTCATCGACGCCCTCAGGAACCCGCACCGTGTTGAGCTGCGGCAGGCGGTGTCTGGGATCGACCAGCAGGGCCAGGCCGGCCGCCTCCAGCCCGGCGACCAGCGCCTCGTGCATCCGCGCATGGCGCACGGTGGAAGCCTGAACCCCCTCCTCGAACAGCACCACCAGCGCCTCATGCAGGCCATAAAGCGCGTTGATCGGGGCGGTGTGGTGATAGGTCCGGCCGCCTTCGCCGCCCCAGTAGGCCATCAGCAGGTTGAAATCCAAAAGCCAGTTGCGGACCTTTTCCTTGCGCCCGGAGATCGCCGCCT
>JANPKX010000200.1:0-7486 GCA_031426235.1 Alphaproteobacteria bacterium
CAGCGGGCCACCGATGCCGCCGGTCAAGTGGCAGGCCGCGGCTCCGCTGGCGGCCCAGGCCAGCACCGCCAGCGGCCGCCCCACGCCCCCGCCCAGGGTCAGCATGGCGCCCGCGACGGCCGCCCCGCCGCCCAGCGCCAGCGCCAGCAGTTCCGGCCCGTCCGAGATCAGATCCCGTGCTGCCAGGGCGCCAACGCAGCCCGCCACGGCCAGCGCCCAGGCGCCATGCCACAGCCCCGCGAACGCCGCGTCGCCGCGTCGTCCGGTGCTCTGCGATGTCGGGCGCACCCCGGCCATTACGTTTCCCGTCGCCCCCCACCGGGACGGCGCGCCCAGACTACCCCCAAGCCCGCGCGACGACGAGCCACGCCGCCGAAAGACTTTCGTAAGCGCCATCGGGCAGGTTGCAGATCCTGACCTGCGAGGCCTGCTGCGCGTCCATGGCTCATGATGCCGCCCCTTCCGAACGGGCTCGCGACCGCGCCCGCCAGCGCCTGGACGCCGCGCAGGATGAGCAGAAACGCGCGTTCCTGCGGTTGCTAAGCCATGAACTGCGCACGCCTTTGAACTCCATCCTCGGTTTCTCCGAGATTCTCAGTGCGGAACTGTATGGGCCCCTGGGGGCGCCTCAATACAAGGAGTATGCCGCGATCATCCACGGCAGCGGCCGCAAGCTTCTGAAACTGGTCAACCAGGTGCTGGAGATCGCCCGCCTGGAAGGCCGGACCCTGGAGTTCACGATTCGCGCCGAACCGCTCGAACTGGCGCTGGAAGATGTGCTGGCGAGCCTCAGGGCCGATCTGGACGCGCGGCGCGTCACCGTCGACGCTGGCGATCGCGCTGGCCTGCCCAGCGTCATGGCCGACGCCCGGGGCCTCCGAACCGTGCTGGCCAACCTGCTGCAGAACGCCATCGCCTTCTCGCCAGAAGGCGGCGTTGTGCGGGTGCGCGCTCATATCCACGGCGCGGACATCGAGATCGAGGTCGCCGACGACGGCGAAGGCGTCGACGCCGCCGAACTGCCGCGCCTGATGGGGCCGTTCCAGCAGGCCGGAACAGCTCTGACGCGCCACTCGGAGGGCGCGGGCCTGGGCCTGCCGATCAGCGACCTGACCTGCCGGGCCATGGGCGGTCGGTTGCGGCTGGCCTCCGCGCCCGGCCAGGGCCTGACAGCCACCGTGAGGCTGCCTGCGGCCTGAAACGCGTTGCAGGCCTGGCCGCGCGTCCCTAAGTCGCGCCTATGGCCGGCATTGACGACGCACTCACCGAACTCGCCGACGAATTCGAACTCCTGGGCGATTGGGAGGAGCGCTACCGCTATGTCATCGAACTGGGCAAGACTCTGGACCCCCTGACGGAGGCCGAGCGGAACGAGGCGCACAAGGTGCGCGGGTGCGCCAGCCAGGTCTGGCTGGTCACCGAGGCCGGGCCGGCCGGGAGCCTGGCGTTTCGGGGCGATTCCGACGCCCACATCGTACGTGGCCTGATCGCCATCCTGCTGCGGCTCTACTCGGCGCGCACCCCTTCCGAAATCACCGGATTTGACGCCAAGGCCGCGCTCGAGACCCTCGGCCTCTCCAGCGCCCTCTCCGCCCAGCGCTCCAACGGCCTGGCTTCTATGGTGGCGCGCATCCGCCGCGATGCCCAGGCCCTCGTCTGAGGGCGTTTACCCCTCACACTGAAGCTGCAACGGTGTCCCGGAGCATGGGGGACACATGATTCAGAACGTGATGCTGGGTTTGGCGTGCGTCGGGTTGGCGTGGCCCGCGCCGGCGCGAGCTGGTCCAGGGGCGCTCGAGGGCTTCTGGAGCGGCGCGTCGTTCACAGAACTCGAGCGGCCCGACGAACTTCACGCGCTGGTTCTGACGCCCCAACAGGCCCGCGACTGGGAAGCCAAGCTCAAGCCCAGCGGCGGCGTCAACGTCGGGGCCGACCCGCTCGGCCAGGCCACATCCGAGTTCCCGGAGTCCGGATCGGGCCTGATGCGGGTGGGCGGCGAGATCCGCGCGTCCCTGATCGTCGATCCGCCCAACGGCAAGCTGCCGTTTACCCAGGTCGCCAAGGCCGCGCTTCGGATCGAGCCCCGGCAGCGGCGCGGCTACGACAACGTTGAAGCCCGCCCTCAAGACGAGCGATGCCTGACCTCCGACACGGCCGGCGCGGCGAGTATTCCCACCGCCGACGCCAACGTGATGCAGATCGTCGAGGCGCCCGGCTACGTCGTGATCGTCGCCGAGCGGTATCACGACGCCCGCATCATTCCCCTGACACGGACCCGCAATCCGCGCTGGCCAGCCTCGTGGCTCGGAGACTCCATCGGCTGGTGGGAGGGCGTGACCCTCGTGGTCGAGACCGCCAACTACCGCCCCGCCCTGACCCAGCGGTCCGACATTTTTACCGTCACGCCGCAGACCCGGATCACCGAGCGCTTTACCCGCCTCGACCCTGAGCGCGTGCACTACGCGTTCAGCGTCGACGATCCGTCGATGTACACCCAGGTCTGGCGGGGCGAGTACGAGATGAGGCCTGGCGGGCCGATGTTCGAATACGCCTGCCACGAGGGCAACTATGGCATCGTCAACATCCTGACGGCTGCCAAGCTGGGCCTGCAGGACGCGCCTCCGGCGCCCGCGCCGTGACCGGTCAGGCGGCCACGGCCGACGCCGGCCGGATGCCGGTCGCCAGGCTCTGGGTGCCGATGACCGCGTCGTAGCCCAAGATGAGATCCACGTCGGTTCCATTTCGGGAAATCGGCAGGCGGATCCAGATAATCGACAAGTGCCCCGCGCCGCGCCACGCCAGGCTGTGCACACCGACCCCCGGCCGTGCCTCGCTGACCACCCGCCCCAGTTCCCGACGCCAGTAGTCGGCGGCGGCGCTGTTGTAGATCTCGTCCAGCCGCCGCCCGGTGATCTCGCGCCCGTAGACGCCGTAGAGGCCCGTACCGGCCAGCCGCACGCGGTAGTCGGGAACATCGCCGGGCGCCACTTCAGTCAGGCTCACGGTCGGCAGCAGGCGCTTGATACCGCCAGGATCCAGTCGGCGACGGATGGGCAGGGACGCGCCGGCCCTGAGCGCGCTCCAATAGGCATAGAGCTCTTCATGGGCGCGAATGGCCGCGGCAGGGGCTCCGATCTGCGCCGCCATCTGCAAAGGTCCTAATAACGACTTGGATTCATGGTGAATCACATATCGCCCGACCTGCGAATCATCGGCAAGGCGAAAAGCTCGCTGAACCGCGGTTTTGATGGCCCGCAAACGAAAACGCCCGCCGTGGCCGGCGGGCGTTTCGCGTCAGGGCGGCAAAAGATATCAGCGCGGCTTCTTCTTCGGCGCCTGACGGCCGCCCTGGCCCAGGCCCATCTGCTTGGCCAGGTCTGAGCGGGCCTTGGCATAGTTGGGGGCGACCATCGGATAGTCCTTGGGCAGGCCCCACTTGGCCCGATATTCCTCGGGGCTCATGTTGTACTTGGTCCGCAGGTGGCGCTTCAGCGACTTGAACTTGCGACCGTCCTCCAGGCACACCAGGTGGTCGGGCGTGATCGAGCGACGGATCGGCACGGCGGGCTCCTTCGGAGCGGCCTCGACCACCTCGGCGGCGCCGGTAATGCCGGCCAGGGCGCGATGCACGCTCTGGATCAGGCCCGGCAGTTCCGCCGCCGACACCGAATTGTTGCCCACATAGGCGGACACGATGTCCGCGGTCATCTCAATGACTTCCGACTTGTCTTCCACTATCTCATGTTCCGGTTGTCTCTGTGCTTAGGGGCGTCCTTGCCCGATCCACGAGACCAGTGCGCCGTCATTATCGACATCGCCGGATTCCCACAACAGGAAAGACAGCAACATGCCGACACCTGTTGCGCGAACAACAGATGCCGGACGCAGTATTGAAGTGCCGCTGATCAGCTGAATTTCGGCGCGGTCCAATGATCCCAGATGTCCGGCAGATCGCTCGAAACCTTGTCCGGGTAGTTCGGCGCCCGCTTTTCCAGGAACGAGGTCACGCCCTCACGCGCGTCGCCCGACTTGCCCCGCGACTGGATGCCCCGGCTGTCGGCGCGGTGCGCCTCCATCGGGTGCGCCGCGCCCGCCATCCGCCAGATCAGCTGGCGGGTGATCGCCACCGAGACCGGAGCGGTGTTGTCGGCGATCTCCCGGGCCAGGGCCCGCGCCGCCGGCAGCAGGTCGTCCGGCTCGTGGATCGAGCGCACCAGCCCCTTATCCAGCGCCTCCTGCGCCGGGAAGATTCGGCCGGTGTAGCACCACTCCAGCGCGGTCTGGACGCCCACCAGATGCGGCAGAAACCACGACGAGGCCGCCTCGGGGTTCAGCCCCCGCCGCGCGAACACCAGGCCGTAGCGCGCCTGGGTCGAGGCCAGGCGGATGTCCATGGCCAGCTGCATCGTCACGCCCACGCCCACCGCCGGGCCATTGCAGGCGCTGATCACAGGCTTGAGGCTCTCGAAGATCCGCAGGGTCAGCAGCCCGCCGCCGTCCCGCTGCACGCCGTCACGCATCCGCGCCTCCCGGTGCAGCGCGTCCCGCGCATCGTAGTTGAAGGTCTCCGCCCCCGCCGAGAGGTCCGCCCCGGCGCAGAACCCGCGCCCTGCCCCGGTGATGATCACCGCCCGCACCGCATCGTCCGCGTCGGTGGCGTCGAACGCAGCGATCATGTCCTGCATCATCTGGGTGTTGAACGCATTCAGCTTGTCCGGCCGGTTCAGCGTGATGGTGCAGACGCCATCGGCGACCTCGTAAAGCAGCGTCTCGAAACTCGGCATGGGGGCTCCTTCGGTGATGGATCTTTCCCCATAACCGCGAGGTTGACGGTGCGGTGGTCAAGACCCCGCCTACTTCGCCGCCCCCGGATCGGCCACGAACGCCGGCGGCGTCGCGTCGCTGGCCAGCCGCCAGGCGGCCAGATAGCTGAGCTGCAGGATGTGCAGCATCTTGGGATAGTTGATCCGGTCCGCGGTGTCGGTGGTGTGGTGGTAGTCGGGGTGGAAGCCGGTGTTGAACCAGAGGGCCGGGATGTCCTTCAGCACGAACGGGAACTGGTCGCTGCGGAAGAAGACGTTGAGCGCGCTGTCTCGGTCGAAGCGGTCGTCCAGGTCCAGGCCGACCGCGCGGTTGGCCTCCACGATCACCCGGCGCAGGTCGGGGCTGTAGGGGCCACCGATCAGATTCAGCCGGTTGGTGGTGTCGGCGGGAATGTCGATCAGGCCGTTGGTCTGCTCGCTCGGCGCCTCGTTGCGGCCGATCATGTCGAAGTTGATCATCGCCCGGGTCGTCGCCAAGTCGCGTAGCGGGTTGGCGGCCATGTGATAGGCGCCCAGCAACCCCCGCTCCTCCGCGGCGAACACCACGAACAGGATCGAGCGCTTCGGCCGCGCCGGGTTGGCGGCGAAGGCGCGGGCCAGTTCCACGACGCCCACGGTGCCCGAGGCGTTGTCGTCCGCGCCGTGCCAGATCTCGGACCCTGCGAACCCATCGTGGTCGTGGTGGCCGCTGATGATGATCGTCTCGGCGGCAAGCCCGGGGTCCGACCCCGGCAGCAGTCCCACCACATTGTAAGAGACCCCGCGCGAGCGGCTGAGCGTCTCCAGGTGCAGGGTGATCGTCTTGCCCGCCAGCACCCGCGACTGCGGCGACGGCCCCGTGTCGATCGCGGCCTGCAGGCTCGCGCCCGCGCCGTCCAGCAGCGCCGCGGCGAGGGCATCGGAAACCGAGATCACCGGGATGCGCAGATCATCGTCCACCAGCGCCTGGCCCGGCAGCGGCGGGTTGCGCGTGACGCTGCCGCCGATCCGCGCGACCCGCTCGAGATTGGACGGGTGCTTGCGGTTCGGCTCGGCCACGACGATCAGGGCGACGGCGCCGCGCTGTTGGGCGTTCAGCGCCTTGACCCGGTTGGTGGCGTACCGGGTGTTGCCGGCGCCGTTGAACCGTGAGCCGGCGTCATTCTCCTGCGGCTCGTGCTCGAACACCACCACGGCCTTGCCGCGCACGTCGAGCCCCGCATAGTCGTCGTAGCCGACGCCCGGCGCAGTAATGCCATAGCCGGCGAAGGCCAGCGGCGCGTCCAGGTGAACGTCGTCGCGGTAGCCGCCCACCATGTCCGGCGCGGCCCAGCGCTTCGCCGCCGCGCCCGCGCCCAGCGTCAGGAAATTGGCGGCGGTGTTGTTGCGATACTCGATCAGCGGAACCGCCTGCAGGTATCCCGCCGCCCCGCTCGCGCCGGCCGCGACCGGCTTCAGACCGGCCTTGGCGAACTCGGCCGCGACCCACTGGATCGCCACGGTGTCGCCCCCGTCCAGCGACATGCGGCCACCCAGCGCATCCGAGGCCAGGAACCCAACGTCGGCTCGGAGGTCCGCCTCATTGATCCGCTGGTAACCCGGCTGCTGCGCCGCGGGCGCCTTCGCCGTGGGCCCGGCGGCTTGCCCGACCCCGGCCGCGCACAGTCCGGCCAACAACCCCAGCACAACCTGCTTCATCACCCGCCCCCATTGCCTCGATCGCTCCGAGCTTAGGGTCGATCGCCCCCCGGCGCCACATTCGCTCAACCTTCTGGGCGTTGCGGAATGATCGTCGCGCGGCAACCGGCGGTCCGCGCGGGAGTTGTCCCTCAGAAGCTGACCAGGATGTGATGATGACCCGTGGAATGACCCTTGCTGCCGTTCTGTTGATGGCGACCTCCGGCGCGGCGCTGGCGCAGTCCCCGACCTCGCCCAACGCCCCGCCGCCTCCGCCGCCGCGGGCGACGCCAACACCGCCGGCCAAGGCCGCCGCCGATATGCAGGCCGTGCTCGACGCCCATGCCGCCCTCGGGCCCAAGCCCGTCGAAAAATTGACCCCGGCTCAGGCGCGCACCCAGCCCAGCCCCGCCGACGCTGCCGCCGTCGTGATGCGGCAGAAGGGTCTGTCGACCGCGCCCGATCCGGCCGTGGTGACGGAGGAGAAGCCCTACGGCTCCGACCCGATGCAGGTCGCCAGGATCTACAGACCCGCGGACGCGCGCGGCGCCCGCCTGCCGGTGATCGTCTACTACCATGGCGGCGGGTGGGTCATCGCCGACCTCGACACCTATGACGCAACGCCGCGCGCGATGTCGCAGAAGCTGGGCGCCATCGTCGTCTCGGTCGAGTACCGGCACGCGCCCGAGGTCAAGTTCCCGGCGCAGCACGAAGACGCCGCGGCCGCCTATCGATGGGTGCTGAAGAACGCCGCGTCCTGGGGCGGCGATCCGGCCAAGTTGGCCGTGGCAGGCGAGAGCGCCGGCGGCAATCTCGCGGTCGCCACCGCCATCTATGCCCGCGACAACCAGTTGACCCAGCCCGTGCACATCCTCTCGGTCTATCCCATCGCCAACTCCGACATGACCCTGCCGTCGCGCCGGGACTCGGCCAACGCCAAGCCGCTGAACACCCCCATGCTGGCCTGGTTCGGGCACTACTATTCAAAGACCCGGGCGGACCTCATG
>JANPKX010000201.1:0-4420 GCA_031426235.1 Alphaproteobacteria bacterium
CTTGGCTGACGCTGGGGTTGATGCGCACTTTGAACATGGTGCGGGTCTGGTCGGAGAGGTTGACGCCGCCGCCGTGCCAGATGCCGGAGTGCAGGAAGAGCAGGGTCCCAGGCTCGCAGACCATGTGCTGCTGGCCGCGAACGTTCTGGTAACGGCCCAGCGCCGCCTCACTGACCTTGCGCAGGTGCGTGCCAGGGATGAACCGGGTACCGCCCATCGGCCGGGTGACCGCGTGGGGGTAGTACATGATCTGGAGATCGAAGGCCCGGCGCGGGTCGATCGTGGAGTCCTGGTGGGTGTGCTGGGAGACGTTTTCGCCGCCGCTGGCCTCGTGGTAGGCGGGCGGGAAGGTCACGTGCAGGAAGTGGTGGTCGAACACCGGCGCCTCGCCCACGAGGCTGCGGATCGCGCCGGCGACCACCGGGAGTTCCAGCATGCGGGCGATGGCCGAGCCCTGGCGATAGACCCGCGCCAGCGGCGTCCCGGCCGGGACCTCGGGGATGTCAGCCCTCGCCAGCAGTTCGCCGTAGGTGCGGCGCAGCTTGCGGCCAAGTTCGGGCGCGGCGACCTGGCCCATCTCGGCCAGGAACTGGGCGTTGATGGCCTCGGGCACGACGCCGTCCATCCTTAGGAACCCGCGCGCGGTGAAGCGGGCCATGTCGTTGGCGTCGAGCAGCGGCAGGTCGCTCATGCGGGAACCTCGTGGAGTTGCTCGAACCAGAATTCGTACTTCAGATAGCTGACGTCGAATTCCGAGCCTGGGGGATGAGGGAGAAGCTGGGAGGCCTGGAAGAGGCGCCAGCCGTCCTTCAGGGCGTCGAGGCCGGTGCGGTAGGGCGGCTCTTCCGCGTCGCCGGCCATGTGGCGCCGTTCGCCCGTGCCGTCGTAGCGGCTCCAGCCCACCACCGGCGAATCGAGGGCCGAGTTGCTGAGATAGAGAACCAGAACCACCTGCCTGCGCATTCCATCCCTCGTGTTGCCGCAAGGTGGCACGTTGGCCGGGGCGAGGGAAAGGGCGAGTCGGCGGGTCAGGCTGGTTGGGGTGCAGCCGCAGCGCCCTTGACCGACGTGGGGGCGCCCGTGAGAAGTCGGGGAAAACATCGGGAGGCAATCTGACATGGCGTTCAATCCCTTCGACCTGACCGGCAAGGCGGCCCTGATCACCGGCGCCAATGGCGGTATCGGCCTGGGCATGGCCGAGGGACTGGCGCAGGCTGGCTGCAAGGTGGCGGTCTGGGGACAGAACCCGGAGAAGAACGCCAAGGCCGAGGCCGCGCTGAAGGCCTATGGCGGCGAGGTGCTGGTCCAGACGGTAGACGTCAATGACGAGGCCGCCGTAGTGGCCGGCGTCGCTGAGGCGTTGAAGCAGTTCGGCCGTCTGGACTTCGTGGCCGCCAACGCCGGGGTCGGCGGGGGCGCGCCCTTCGCCGAGATGACGACCGAGAAGTGGCGGCGGGTGACCACGGTCAATCTCGACGCCGTGTTCTGGACGTTCCGCGAGGCGGCCAAGCACATGGTCGCCCGCGCCGAGGCCGGCGATTCGGGCGGGTCGCTGCTGGTCACGTCGTCAACCTCGACGATCCACGGGGCACCGCGCAACCAGGCCTATGCGGCGACCAAGGGCGCGGTGCTGTCGATGGTGCGGGGGCTGGCGGTGGAGTATGCCCGCTATGGCATCCGGGCCAATTCGGTGCTGCCCGGCTGGATCCGCTCGGACATGACGGCGGCGGCCCAGAAGTGGGACAAGTTCAACGACCAGGTGATCGGCCGGGTGCCGATGCGCCGCTGGGGCGAGCCGGAGGATTTCGCGGGGTTGGCGGTCTATCTGGCCTCGGACGCGTCTAAGTTCCACACCGGCGACGCCTTCGTGATCGACGGCGGCTATACGATCTATTGAGGCCGAGCCCATGAGCGATCGCTACGCCCGCTACCAGCGGCTGAAGTTCGAGCGGCCGGCGGCGGGCGTGCTGCGGATCGTGATGAGCAATCCGGGCAAGCTCAACGCCGCCGATGCGGTCATGCACCGCGAATTGGCCGAGATCTGGCGCGATGTGGACGCCGACCCCGACGTGCGCTGCGCCATCCTGACCGGGGAGGGGACCGCGTTCTCCGCCGGCGGCGACTTTGAGATGATCCAGGGGATCGTCGACGACTTCGAGGTGCGGGTCCGCACGATGCGCGAGGCGCGCGACATCGTGATGAACCTCATCGAGTGCCAGACGCCGGTGATCAGCGCCATGCGCGGCGTCGCGGTGGGGGCGGGCCTGGTCTGCGGCCTGCTGGCCGACATCTCGATCGCGACCCCGGACTGCCGGATCATCGACGGGCACACGCGCTTGGGCGTCGCGGCGGGCGACCATGCGGCCATCGTCTGGCCGCTTCTGTGCGGCATGGCGAAGGCCAAGTACTACCTCCTGACCTGCGACCCGCTGAACGGGGCCGAAGCCGAGCGGATCGGGCTGATCAGCCTGGTGGCGGCCGACGAGGACCTCGACGCCAAGGCGTTGGAGGTAGCGGTCAAGCTGGCGAACGGGGCGACGCGGGCCATCGCCTGGACCAAGCACGCGCTGAACCACTGGCTGCGCACGGCGGGGCCGGCGTTCGATGCGTCGCTGGCCCTGGAGTTCTTGGCCTTTGCAGGACCGGAGGCGGCCGAGGGACTGGCCTCGCATCGCGAGAAGCGCCGGCCGAAGTTCGTCTGACCGGGGCTATCTCGGCCGGCGGGCGGCCTTGATCTCGGCGGCGTCCAGATAGCCGTCGCCGCTGACGTCCAGCTCGGCGAAGCGGACCTCGGCGCGGGCGAGCAGTTCGTCGCGGGAAAGGGCGCCGTCGCCGTTGGCGTCGTTGCTCTTGAATATCCGCTCGACGACGCCCTTGGCGCCCGGCAACCGGGCGATAGCCGGCAGTTCGCCGCGGGTGACGCGGCCGTCGCCGTCGCGGTCATAACGGAGGGTCGTGGCCACCAGCTCGCCCCGGTATTCGGATCGGGAGGTCCGGCCGTCCTTGTCGCGGTCCATGCCCGATAGCGAGGCAGGCTGGGCGAAGGCGGCGCCGGCGCTCGACACCGCGGCGACGACCAAGAGGGGTCCAAGCCGCGGCAACCCCCTCACGCCAGGGCCTCGCGTCGGGGCGAAGACGGGCGTCCGACGCCCAGCACGGCGAGCAGAGCCAGGGCGAGGAACACCAGCCCGCCGGGCGCGGGGAACGCCCACCATCCGGCGGTCAGGTCGAAGGCTCCCAGGCCGCCTGCCATCGCCGCCGCCAGGGCCATGTTGGGCGCGGCGTGGCCGGCGGCGGCGGCCAGCCAGGTCCCCGCCCGCTCCCGCAGGCGGGTCAGCAGTTCGCGGTAGACGAGGCATGACGCCACGAAGGCCGCCAGCATGGCCGGCGGGGCGGCCTCGAGATCGGGGAACAGGCCAATCTTCAGCGCCACGGGGATCAGGTGCCAGGCGGCCCAGACCAGGCCCAGGATCGCGACGCCCCAGCGCCGCCCGAAGGCCGCGACGGCCAGGGCGAGACCGCCCCCGGCCCATCCGAGCTCCTCCAGCACGCTCGTGAGGGCGACGGCGCCGACCGTCTGGGCCAGGATGGCCGACCCTGCGGTCGGCTGGCGGACGGCGGCGACCCCGACGGCGAACGCCGCGGCCAAAGACAGGGCCGCCACCGCCAGGGTGACCGCTGCACTCAGGGCGACCCAGGACCACGCCGGCCTGCGGCCCAGCAGGCTCCGCCAACCGCCCAGCGCCAGCCCGGCGAGCGCCGGCGTCAGGATCAGCGCCAGTTTGCCCAGGTCGCCGACGCGCGGGTCGTCGAGCGCCATAAGCCCACCCGGCACCGCCAGGACGAGCAACGCGAAGATCGCAAATCTGAGCCGCGCGGCGACCATGACGCGTTCCCCTGAACCCGGCGCCGATTGTGCACGCTCAATCCGTGAAGACCACCGTTTTGCGGCCATTGAGCAGGACGCGGTCCTCGAGATGCCAGCGGACGGCCCGGGCGAGAACCCGGCGCTCGATGTCCCGACCTTTGCGGATGAGGGCGGCGGGGGTGTCGCGGTGGCTGATCCGCTCCACGTCCTGCTCGATGATCGGACCCTCGTCCAGATCGGCGGTGACGTAGTGGGCGGTGGCGCCAATCACCTTCACGCCCCGCGCATGGGCCTGATGGTAAGGGCGCGCGCCCTTGAAGCCCGGCAGGAACGAGTGGTGGATGTTGATGCAGCGGCCGGTGAGCCTGGCCGACAGGTCGTCGGAGAGCACCTGCATGTAGCGGGCGAGCACCACGAGCTCGGTCCCGGTCTCCTCGATCAGCGACCAGAGCCGTTGCTCCTGAGCGGCGCGGGTCTCCGGCGTCATGGGCAGATGGCGGAAGGCGATGCCCTGCAGGTCGGTGTGGGGGAAAGTGGTGGCGGGGTGGTTGG